>CAXCBH010000099.1:0-6011 GCA_963980675.1 uncultured bacterium
TAATCCAATGGTTATAGCAGCTCCGGGCAGCGCTAATAAAAGCCAAGCTGATTCACCGGAAGCCCGTTCAGAAAAAGCAGTAACCCACGGACCCAGTTTCCGTCCTGCCAATAAATAATCTTCCTGGGTTTTATTAAATTTGAATGTCCAAACGCCAACACTCAGCAAAAACACCAAGTAAAGAATAAAAATAATGCCAATCATATCCATATTAAACCACCAAAGTTATGAGCCCTACTGCGAAACAATATATCCCAAAATAATGAAATTTTCCCTGCTCCAGCCAACCTAGGAGCCATTTAAGCGCCACCACGCCTACCGCGAAAGAACTGATCAGCCCTGCCAAAGCAACCGTGATAGGCATTTGAAATCCACCGCTTACATCTAATGCAGTTAAAAGCCCCGCTCCACCAATAGCTGGAATTGCTAATAAAAAAGAAAACCGCGCCGCTTCTTTTGCAGATAAACCTAAAAATAGTGCGGCGCTGATGGTCATACCACTTCGGGATATACCGGGAATAATAGCCATAGCCTGAGCGCAGCCAATCAAGATGCAGGTTAAAAAAGAATGTTCTTTATCCTGACGATTTGCAAAAGATGATCCAAAGAGAACAACTCCGGTAAAGATGAGTGCACCACCAACAGCCGTTACATTCTCAAACAGGGAATCAATTGAATCTTTAAACCCCAGCCCAATACCAACTGCTGGCAAAGTCCCGATTAGAATGTACATAATAAATATTTGTGTCTTTTTTGAAGCAAGCGACAATATTAAGGATTTTATGTCATCAAAAAAGATAACAAGCACACTGGCAAGTGTTCCAAGATGAACAAGAATCTCAAATTCGTTTCCCGGTTGCTCGACACCCAGGATTGCTTGACCCAAGACCAAGTGTCCGGAACTGCTGATTGGTAAAAATTCAGTAAATCCCTGGATAATGCCCAGGATAGTTGCTTCTAGTATCGTCATAAGATAAAATAAAGTGGTGAGAATTTAGACGGGTGAAATGGAATCGGGTATTGGTAACTGTAAATTAGTAACGTGTTAATAATTAATTCGTAAATGGTTTCCAGATTATTAACAGTATCCCAATAATCCAATCATTCGGCCAGCTTTTTTCCCGTTTCGACGATATGAATGATATTTTTCTGCATCGCAATAAGTACATTCGGTTAAAGTTGTTATTTTCTCACGTTTGAATCCATTTTGGACTAATTGCTGCAATGCCAATTTTTGGAGGTCAATTCGATACTTTCCAGCCCATTTTTCTTCAATAAAATTTGGATCAAATTGATTGATCACATCATCACTAACTTCAAAACAACATTTTTGAATTGACGGACCAATCAAAATATCAAAATCAGATAAAGATTTTCCCTTTTCTTCTATCTGCTTTGCGGATTGTAGTAAAATACCATTAACCAACCCTCGCCAACCAGCATGAACTAAACCAAAAACCGAATCCTGCTGATGAACAAAATAAACGGGCATACAATCCGCTACCTGGATAGAACAAACTAAATTTGGATCCAAAGAAAAAACACCATCTGTATCTAAAACTCGACCAACCTCCCCCAGAAATAATATATTTGTGGAATGTGTCTGTTTAGGAATTATAAGAGAATCAGAATTAAACCCAGTTTGGTCCGCCAGATCTTTTCGCCCTTCTAAACCATCAGCATTGAAGGATTTATAAGAGAAAATAGCTTTAATATTTTGATTGGAAAAATGGTGGGAAAAATCCACCCAGTCTTTGTGATTCATTCAGATGTATGACTATAAATAGTGCCATCATACACACCAATATTTTTCAATTTATTTTGGGTGTATTCCAATACTTGGGCAGAGCCATTTTCATTCCTGTTGGCACCAGTAAATTGGATCGATGTTTGTTCGCCATGAAATCCACTATGTTTGCGGAGTTTATCCATGAATTGTCTTCGATTTATAGCTCCTGAACTAATTATAGATTGTACGAATGAGGCATGATCCATAGCCAAAATATGATAATTAGAAATTGAATTATCATTACTAAATGCATTAGCTGAATTCACGTTCGTAATGATTCGCATACCTTGTACGTGGGGACCAATCAATTCCTGGTTCAATATAGTCATATCCAACCAATTCTCATTTCCAAAAAGCATAGTTTTCAAATTATACATGGGAAATTGAGTTCCTACATAGGTGAGTTCATCTTGTCTAATGGGGATATACATGGCATGGATAGTTTCAAGAACCACTTTGGCAGAATCCTTCCTATCCATTTTCTCTTCTTCTTCAGGAATTTCATAGAAATCAGTTACGTCCACATCAAAAAGTGCATCTAAACTGTCAATTGTTAAGTTCATAGCATCTTCATTGGGATCTTTCTCCGGCAAAAGTGACCATGCTATTTTTCGAATGGATTTGAATTGGCGTAATATATTTTCCGGTTTTTCAATATACCATTCCGTTGCCACCGGATCCACTCCTAATTGGCGACATTCCTCTAAAAAATAATCTGTCATGGCCTTCAATTTGCCATCACCAGGTGATAATACAGCAATATTTTCAAATCCCAATTCAGTGATCATTAATTGGGCAGTGCGATGAGCAATAGTTTTGGGAGACGGTGACAAAAAGAAAAGGTTTGGTGCAATATCAGATAATCCGGGTGACCCTGAATTAGGTATCAAGATAGGTAAGGAAGATTTGAACCCCGCTAAAGTCAGAACCTCTTCTTCTAATAGTGGGCCAATAATACCAATAATGTTTCGATTAGAGTGGAGCGATTTCACAATTTGTAAGGTATTCACACCATCTCCTTTTGAGTCGAAAACCAAAAATCGTATGGAATGAGCAGATGATATATCGTCCAGATGATCAGCCAGCCCTAATAGATAAGATTGGCCTAACTCTTTTTCAGGCCCTGTTAAAGGGACTATGACCCCTAGAGTCGCTGAGCGGGAAAAACTGATGGGTTTTGTATTTTTTATTGTTGAGTATATGTGGAAAAAGGATTGTGGAAAGACTTGCATATCAATTCCATTTAAAGCCAGGGAAAAATCATATGCATCTCCGTTTATCCATGATAAGTATGCACGAGCAAAGTTAATAATTGCACGATTAGTTGGATTTTTTTCCCTGAAAAGGATTCCCTCTATTCTTTCCTCTTTCAGCCCATTGCCTATACAAATGATAAGTCGTTGGTCTATATCACTCAATTGAAGAGAATCTTTAGCTGTTGGTCGAATCGATAAATAATTTTGGAACGCTTCGCTATTTTTTCCTTGAGATAAGCCGATATCCCCCATCAAAAGTAACGTTTGGCTCTGGTAGGGAGATCCGGGAAAATTCGAAAGGACGGATTTAGCAGACCGAACTGCATCTTGCCATTTATTTTGTTGGTATTGAGATTTGGCTAACATGAGCTGAGATGCGGGATCCCGATAATCTTTATCGTTGATCAAAATGGATGAAAAATATTTTTCTGAAAGACGATATCTTCCTTCCTTGTAGGTTTGAACTGCTACATCGAATTTTGCATAATAGGTCAAGGTGTCAAACCCGTCTGCCTTTAGAAGATTTAGAACTAAGATTAAGAATATAAGTTTAGGAAATTGCATTATTTATCTGGAATAAAACCGATATGAAATTATAAACTCTAACACATGGATGGAATAATTGGTTTCACTGTTTTTTCAGCATATTATGATCTGTCCACCCTCATCTGCAAGGAAGATAGATTAAACTGGTGGGAAACAAAACTATATTTTATTTATTAATAAACGTTAGTTTGCCATTCTCAAATTGATAATAGACTTTTTTCCCCATTTCAAAACCATACACCCATTGTTCGGCTATGCCATGACGGCTGGATGTATGATTCAATTCATCCGGATTCCCAACTGAAATTCTAACTTGTCTTTCGGTCATTCCAATTTCAATTCCTTTATTCAAAACTTTATCAATCATTTCTTTCCCCCATTCTCGGGGCAATGGATCCGATGTATAGTAGTGATCCTGTACCCCCACACGGCCTTCTTCTCCATTATATCGAACAAATCCATCCAATCCATTTCTCGCTTTTATCTTTAACCACACAGGATGACCAAAGTCCCGATTCTGATATGGGTGAACATCCAAAACAGTCACAGATTCGAATCGTTTAAAATCATAATCAGCAAAAGAATAGAATCCTTTGAAATCCAAGGTATTATTCAGCCAAATAGTTTTCCCAATCATGGCTTTGGCTTCGACCAGTGCATCATTAAATAGAATATAACTTGGAAATTCAGGAATCTCGCCATCATCAAAATTGAACAACATTTTATAGCGACGATCTTTCTCATCTTTAATGATTAAAAAATCATTTTTCCAGGTTTCATATGTTCCAAGGATTGTATATGATTTGTTCTGGAACTTATGGTAAGGACGAAACTTTTTTTTATATAGTTTTGACCAAACACGATTAAAACTGGCCGTTCGTTTGTATTTATCATCCAGATCCACAAAATAGATCATTTTTCCTGTCCACGGATTGAGAGAAACTTGAATCTCTGGTTTCTGGAAATAGGAGCAAGCAGATAAAAATACTGCTGCGGTGATTATTGTAATCTTGCCTGGCATTATGGAGCAGAATTTGAGCCTATTAATTAATAAAGAAAACATCACAAAAGACTGGTTTCTAAAAATACCACTATAAAGGTTTCCCTTTTTTCCATTCACCAACAGTTTTTTTTCCATTTGAATTAAAAAATGTTCCATGCCCGTCCATTTTGCCATCTTTAAACTCACCAATATAACTGTTTCCATTTTGATAGGTGAATGTACCCATGCCATGAAAGTTATCGTCCATAAAATCACCTACAAATTTATTGCCATTGGAGTAAGATAATATTCCAGAACCATTTTTCATGCCATCCACAAACATCCCGTTATAACTGTCCCCATTTTGATATGAATATATCCCTTTACCTGAAATTTTACCCCTTTCCCACTCGCCCACATATGTCTCTCCGTTTAAGTAAGTGAATGTTCCATGACCTTCCTGTTTATTATTTTTCCACTCGCCCTGATATTGGTCTCCATTCGCATATTGAAAAGTCCCTTTACCATGAATGTAATCATCTTTAAACCCTCCCTCATATTTGTTTCCGTCTGAATAAATTATAGTGCCGTTACCGTTCATTTTGTCATTTTTCCAATCACCTTCATATTTATCCCCAATAGATGAAATGAAAATACCCTTTCCTTCAATCCGACCATTTTTAAAATCACCTTCGTATTGGTCACCAAAAAATGTAATATCAATGCCTTTCCCATCTTTCTGATCATTTTTCCATTCGCCAACATATTTATCTCCATTTGAATAAATAAGCGTACCTTGACCATCTCTTTTATCATTTTTCCAATGACCATCATAAGAATCACCATTCTTAAAGGTGTAAATACCCTGGCCTGACATTTTGTTATTGTTAAAACCACCTACATACTTTTCTCCTTTAGCATAGATAAACTTTCCTTCACCATCTTTTGTATCATTCGTCCAATGACCATTATAACTATCACCATTACTGTAAGAATAGTTACCTTCGCCATCTTTTGTATCATTTTTCCACCCACCAACATACTGATTGCCATCGATTAAGGTGTAAATACCTTGTCCATTTTTCATGCCATTCAAATAATCTCCGTCGTAAGAATCACCATTTTTAAAAGTGTAAATACCCTGACCTTCCATCTTACCATTTTTCCACCCACCTATATATTTGTCTCCATTTGAATAAGTGAGAGTACCTTGACCAGTTAATTTATCATTGATAAAATCCCCTACATAAGTGTCTTCATTCTTAAAGGTGTAAACACCCTGACCTGACATTTCATTATTCTTGAATTGACCTACATAGAGATCACCATTTGAAAAAACTAAAGTGCCTTGGCCGGTTCTTTTATCATTGATCAAATCTCCTTCATAAATGTTTCCATTTTCAAAGGTATATTTCCCTTTCCCTGACATTTCATCATT
>CAXCBH010000100.1:0-5920 GCA_963980675.1 uncultured bacterium
GGCACAAGTCTATAAAGTCTGTTGAAATGGCGCACTATTATAATGACTCAATACTACGAATAAATGATTCAAAATATACTTTGTGAGAATCCATTGTGGATTTTGGACCGGTTCCTTTAAAATAATACAGACCATCAGGTGTTGCCACAATGGCTGCCAATAGCGCATAATTAGGCATTTCTGTCTTTGTTCCTCTCATACCCATGGACGATTTTAAATATGTTCCTTCGACGTATGAAAAAGTTACATCCATATCCTTTATTTGGCTATTTGATCGTATCGCAGATTCAGAAACTGAATTTTCAGTTTCACTCTTAAATTGGCCATACCACCGGTTTAGGTTAGCATCTATACTGCCACCTATACCTGAAAAAATAACTAGCTCTCCATCACCATCATTACCGGGAAACCTGAATTGGGCCATCCGCATTGAACTGGATGGTTGTTCTTTTTCCCAATCCTTTGGCACTTTCGCCTGTAACCGGCCAATTTGTATGTAATCGGGTTTTAATTTAACTTTTGTTTCTCCACGATTCGCAACTTGAACCACAGGTTCGGAATTTTGAGCAACTTGTGAGTTAATCTCATTAGTGCCTTTGGATTCCTGTCCCATGATATAAAAACTCAATACAGTTCCAACTATTACTGTAAAAGATATAATGATTATTTTTGGTTTCATTCTATCTCCATGGCGATTCTAGCTTGTTCATCGGCATGGTATGAACTTCGCACTAAAGGACCCGATTCTACCACGTCAAAGCCTAAATCCAATCCAATTTGTTTATAATCTTTAAATTCCTGTTCTTTAACATACCTAACTACAGGTAAATGTTTTTTTGATGGTTGCAAATATTGTCCAATTGTAAATATTGTTACACCAGTGTCTAAAATTTGGTTCATTGTTTTTACCACTTCATCAAAAGACTCACCCAATCCAACCATCATACCCGTTTTTGTCCGAAGTCCATTTTTCGCCGATAATCGTAAAACATCCAAGCTTCGAGACCATACTGACTGACTCCGGACTTGCTTACTGATGCGCTCAACACACTCCACATTATGGCCAAATATTTCTGGTTTCTCATCAAAGACCTTCTCTAAAGATGGTTCATAACCTTTAAAATCAGGTGTTAGAACCTCCACCGTACAATTTTTTACATGGTTATGTATCTGGCGAATAGTTCCAGCCCAAATGGATGCACCATAATCATTTTTCAAATCATCTCGATCTACTGAAGTGATAACCACATGTCTTAAATTCATTTTTTTAACAGCCATGGCTGTGCGAAACGGCTCCATAGGATCATCATAAACTGGTTTCCCCGTTTTTACAGAACAGAATCCACAGGCACGAGTACAAATATCACCCAAAATTGTAGCGGTACGTCGATCCCAGCATTCATAAATATTCGGACACCGTGCTTCTTCACAAACGGTGTTAAGTTTATTGGACTGAACAACATCATTTACAAATTTGTACCCATTCGTTATTTGAAGACGAATTTTCGGTTTAAATGATTTTTTTATTATTTCAGACATCTTTCTTTTGAAATAAGTAAATCATATACTGGCGATACTTTCTGAATTGGTCACTATCAATCAACTCCAATTGATTCAATTTAGATTCAATTTTAGGTGAAATCATTTTCTCTATTATTGCTGCAGTTTTTGGGTAATTCTTTCTTGAAGAATATATTCCATATTCCATGGCTGGATTAATAAACCTTCCAATAAAGTATTTACCATAGTCCAATGTTGGCATCGTGTTTTCAGTCTGATCAAATTCTCGAATTAATTCAAATCCATGTTCTCTAGCGCTATTTAGATATTTTTCTTTATCATGAGATGACTTTAAATGGAGATTTTTAGTTCCATCTCTAAAATAAACAAAATAATCCGAAACTAATAAATATCCATCAGATTTTAGTGTCTCCCGTGCTTTTTCAAATCCATGATCTATTTTTATATAACAGGCACTTTCACTCTCTAAAATAAGGTCATATTCATTTAAAGGATTAAATTTTTCAAATTTGCAATGATGAAACGTCATAGCCCCATCGAATTTTTCTGCAATAACTGATTTTTGAAATTCATCCGGAGATAGAGCTTCCACTAAATATCCTATTTTCTGAAGATAATCTGCGTTCCCGCCAATGCCGCATCCTACATCTAAAATAGATTTAACATCTTCGGGAATAAAAGAAGCTAAATGTTCGATGTATCGATTCTGGGCATCTTTTATTTCTTGCAACGTGACTTTATCTAAATCAACAGACTCTGGGTGATCCCAAAACCCATAATGGAGATAAGGAGACTGGATAGTTTCAGAATAAAGTTTTAATACGTGATCAATAGGCATTAAAGAACCTGTCTCAAGTCCATTGTTACTAAATAATGCCGAATCCGTTCTATAAATTTTGCACCACCGGCACCATCAATGAGACGATGATCAAATCCAAGAGATAACATCATCATACTTCGAATCGCTATGGCATCACCTTGATGAGATTCCACAACAACAGCTTGTTTCTTAATGGCGCCAACTCCTAAAATTCCCACATTGGGTTGATTAATGATAGGAGTTCCGATTGTTACACCAAATACACCAAAATTTGAAATTGTGAATGTGGATCCTGTTAATTCATCAGCAGAAATTTGTTTATTTCGTGTTCGATTTGCTACATCATTCACGGCCCTACATAATCCCAAGAAATTCTTTTCTTCACAATTAAACAAACTTGGAACCATGAGCCCATTTTCAATGGAAACCGCGAGTCCTATATTAATATTTTTATGATAGGTAACAGACGTTCCCGAAAGGGATGAATTCATTTCAGGGAAATCTTGAAGCGCTTTTACAACAGCATCAACCATAAAAGTTGTGTAAGTCAGTTTATACCCTTCTCTCGACAAAAAAGCATTTTCATTTTCATTAACAAAATCCACAATGGATGTCATATCCACTTCAGTCATTACATATACATGAGCTGATGTATCAATACTTTTCTTCATATGGTCTGCAATGAGTTTTCGCATGTGATGCATTTCTTCTGTTCGCCCAGGAAGGAAAGATGAATTAGCAAGAGCATCAGGTGAAGAAGTTGAGGTTTTCTCCACGCCTTGTGTTTGAATCGTCGTATAGTTTTCAATGTAATTTAATACATCTTTTTTGGTTATACGCCCACCACGTCCTGATCCTGATATTTGTTTCAGTTCGTTCAACGGAATACCTTCCTGCGATGCTATTTTTAATACGACAGGTGTATAAAATTTCTTGCCATTCTGTGATTCCGCCGAATCAATGTTTTTCTTTTTTCTTGATGGTGGTTGTTTCGCTTTAATGGGTTTATTTATAGGTTCCGGTTCTGGCGCTTTGATCAGTTTTTTTGATGGCGATGAAATATCAACTAAACTTTCATCCGTTTCGATCCTGGCAATGACAGTTCCTACATCAACCACATCATTTTCTAGTGCCAATATTTCTACAATAATCCCGGATTCCAAACTAGGAATTTCCGAATCAACTTTATCTGTTCCAATTTCAAGAAATAATTCATCCTTTTCAACAGGATCGCCCACCTTTTTACGCCATTCAAGAATCGTTCCTTCCGTTATAGATTCACCCATCTTTGGCATGACTATATCTACTAACATTAATACTCCATTAAATTATTTAACGCTTCTATAATTTGATCTGTTTGTGGCAGAATTTCAATTTCAAGTACCGCACTATACGGGACATGACAATCCTTGGCAGCGACTCTGTTTATTGGACCATCCAGATTTTCAAATAGATCTTGAGAAACTTTTGCTGCAATTTCTGCACCCACTCCACCTGTTAATGTGTCTTCATGAACAATCAATAATTTTCCTGTTTTTTTAACAGAGCTATATATGGTATCCCAATCAATTGGGTTAAGTGTTCGGATATCAATCAAGTCAATTTGCCCTTGGTCCATTTCGCTTATTTTAATCGCTTCAATACATTTTTGAACCATAGCCCCCCAAGTAACGATTGTTAATTCATCTCCATCTTGAATCAACTTTGCTTTCCCAAAGGGTAAAATATAATTATTATCTGGTTCAGGGGACGATGCATATCCCTGACGGTAAAGACCTTTATGCTCAAAAATCATTACTGGATCATCCATTCGGCAAGCCGCTTTTAATAATCCTTTGGCATCAGCGGCATTTGACGGATATGCCACCAAGATCCCTGGCATATGGAAAAAGTAACTATCGATAGATTGGCTATGGTAAGGTCCACCATGAATGTATCCGCCTACAGGAACTCGGATAACAACCGGGCAACTCCATTCATTATTGGATCGATACCGCATAGTAATCAATTCATTCTGAATTTGCATCATGGCTGTCCAGATATAATCACCGAATTGAATCTCAACCACCGGTTTATATCCCGTGACTGCCATGCCAATTGCCGTACCCACTATGGACGATTCTGCTAGAGGCGAATTAAATACTCGGTCCTTTCCAAAAGTGTCCGACAGCCCTTTTGTTGCAGTGAATACACCCCCTTTTGGATCGGCAATATCTTGACCATAAATTACCATTTTATCATTCCGAGCCATTTCTTCTTTTAACGCGTGGCTCACTGCATCAACTATAACCACCTTATTCCCCATAGGGTTTAAATCTGGCTCATCCATGGACACTTTATGACTGTATATGTGGTCTAATGCTTTATCCACATCAGGGTGTTCTTGGGATTCTGCCCATTTTGATTCCTCATCAACCTGCTTAGAAATATGGTCTCGAATCTTTACAAAATCTTGGGCAGAGAACATTTTTTCTTGGATACATTGATCTTCAAAAATGGTTAAAGGGTCGCGTTTTCTGTTTTCTTCCAGTTCTTCCGGGGTTCGGTATTTTCGCTGATCATCTGAACTGGAATGAGGTAATAATCGAACAACATTTGAAACAATAATAGAAGGGCCTTTCCCTTTACGTGCCCGGTCAATTGCTTGTTTAAATGCTAAATTGGTTTCAAAGAAATTTGTCCCGTTCACTTCATAACGTGATAAACTCTTATAACCCGAAGCCATGGAAAAAACCGAGCTTGCGCTTTGCTCGGATTTGTGAGTAGAGATAGCATACTCATTATCCTGGATATGAAAAATGACAGGTGCTTTTGCATTGCTGGCCCAATTCAATGCCTCGTGAAAATCTCCCTGACTTGTGGTCCCTTCACCTGAAGATACATAAACAACATCTTTTGTTTTTTCCATTCGGCGAGCCAGAGCGCATCCTACCGCCTGCAGATATTGTGTTCCCGTTGGACTCGATTGGCTCACAATTCTCAATTGTCTATCACTATAATGCTGTGGCATTTGACGACCGCCTGAGTTAGGATCTGCTTCACGCGCCAGGAATCCCAGCAGTTGCGCCTTCGACGTCATCCCCAAGCCTAAACAATAAGCACCATCGCGATAGTAAGGATAAGACCAATCTACTCCACCCCTGATGGCGACGGCCGCTGCCAATTGCGAAGCTTCATGACCAGAACAACCCATATGAAAAAATGCTTTACCTTGCTTCAACATGATCATCATTTTAGTATCCAATTCCCGAGCAAGAACCATGGTCTTATAAATATCTAAAACCTGTTTTTTTGTAAATCCGTGGAGTCGAGCCATTAGCACTCTCCTTTTATAAAACATTTATTGAATTTTTCAATCACCATATTTTTGACATTGTCATTATTTTGCGTTTCCCCCAATAATTGCTCCATGGACGTAACTCCATGGTCAAATATGCCACAGGGGATGATGCCATCATAAAATGAAAGATCGGGATTCACATTCAGGGAAAAACCGTGCATAGTCACCCAACGACTAATCCGAACGCCCAACGCAGCAATTTTTTCGTCCCCGACCCAAACACCCGTTAATCCATCATT
>CAXCBH010000101.1:0-5896 GCA_963980675.1 uncultured bacterium
AGCGCAACGGATCAACCTGTGTGATAAAGAGACAATAACTCACAATAGATGCCGCCGCCGATCCACGGCCGATGGTGGCGCGGGTTTGCGTCACAATATCTTGAACAATTAGAAAATAGGGCGCAAACCCTTTTTGAGTAATAAGATCCAATTCATATTCGATTCGCTGCCGTATCATTTCATCTACTTCACCATATCGAATTTTGGCACCAGCATAAACCTTATCTTTTAATTTATTATTGGAGATGTGAGTTTCTTTCAGCGATAAGCCCGGAAAAATCGTATTAATGAAAGACCAATCCGTTTTACACCGATCTGCCAAATACTGACTATTATTCAATCCATCCAAACTGTTGGGAAATAATTTCACCATCTCCGCTTCGCTCCGAAACCAATGGTGATTTGTTTTGCATTCGGCTATATCCAACTGCTTTAGCGTTGTATTCTTTTCAATAGCTCGTAGCGTTATATGAGCATCATGGTCGCTTTGTGACCTGAAATAGACATCACCTGTAACTACCATTTCCAGTTTTAATTTTTTGGACAATTTTTGCATATAACTTTCTTGAATACCTGGGCGTAACTCTAAGAATAAATGAGTATATGGTATAATATTAATTAATTTGTTTAATGTCGATTCTTTGTGAGAGAGAACAAAAAGTCCCGCCAATTGTTTTTCCAAAATATCAGTTATAGACTGTTTGGAATTGTCATGAACAGCAGACACAGCTCTGCACATATTCTCGTAGCCATATTGATTCTCCGCCAAAAGAATCACATCGTCATTTTCTGTAATTAAATTGGTTCCAGCAATTGGACGAATTCCAGCATCCTTACAATGCTGGACAAAACGGATGAATCCCCACATCCCATTCACATCAGTCAGCGCCAATGTATCCATACCATGAGATTGAGATAAATTCATGAGATCCGAAAGCGACAATAACCCTCGCATGGGCGAATAGACGGAATGAGTGTTTAAATGAATGAACATTATTTCACACTCTCCCCAATGCCTGAAACACATCCACTGTCTGAAGGCTCCGAACACCATGTTTTAATCGAACTTTATCCACTGCTTTGGATACAGCCATATTGCGGCTCTCTTTTGTCATAAACAGATTCGTCTGATCTATATAAGGCCGAAATTCGCTAACATCTATCAAGATAGTCCTAACGCGGTTTCGACGCCCATTGGCTTTATCAAACAATTTCCGGCACACAGCAATCACTGATATATCATCAATCCCAATTATTCGGCCCATTCTGTCCCGTTGGTGTCCATCGGTGTAGTGGAGTTCCAATCTGACCTTATTTGCCACCTGTCGGCGTTTCCGGAGTTTGAATGCCACCTGTTCTGCCAAACCCTTCACTACAGCATGGAGTATACTTTCATCATTGGTATCTTCAGGTAAAACAGTCTGTTCCAAAATATGATCTCGAAGTTGGAATGGTCTTACAATAGATGAATCTTCACCCTTTGCTTCTCGAGACAATTGAAGCGCATACGTACCAAAAAAAGTCCTAAACTCATTTGACTTGTCTGCCATAGATTGGATATGACTTACCTGCTCAACACATAAGAATCGTAGTAAACGATGAACAGGCTTTTCCTTCACTGTTGGGAGAACCGGCGGTTTCAGCGGTGATAAAAATTGGGCTTCTTCCCCGCCTTCAACTTCATGGATCGTATCTGGGATGACGGATGTAACGATTCGGCTCACCAGTTTATTCACACTGATGCCCACCATCCCGGAAAGACTGGTCTGTTCCTGAATCCGCTGAATAATGGAAAGTCCTGTATTTTGAACATGGCCTCGTATAGCCCGCATGCCATTCATATCCAGATAGAACCCATTAAACCCTTCCGGTTCCACAGTAGGTGTAAACATCGATATGGATTGATATACATAACGATTTACCCGAACATAGAGAGATTGATTGTAAGGCAAAAGTAGAACACCATGACTCATTTTTCGAACCACAGAAACTTTCATACCATGAAATAGTCCTTCTTCTGCAGCTTCTGGAGATAAAGATACAATTATGCCATTGGGGTGGGGCGAGGAAATAATGGCAACCGGGCGTGTCTTCAATGTCGGATCCATGATCCGTTCGGCCTGGAGTTCTAATTCCTTAAGACGTATGTGAAAAACGTCTCGGGCAATCATGGGGCGTACCTAGTTCAAATAATTCCGGAAGGAATAAAGAAGCACACCATTAATATGAAAATCATCTTCAGGATTAACCTTTATAACCGGAAAATCTGGATTTCTTGGATGAAGTTCAACACAATTTGATTTAGGCATATAACATTTCAACGTAGCTTCACCATTGATGAGTGCAACCACAATCTGGCCAGAGTAAGCGGTTGCCGTCTTCTTCGCCACGATAAAATCCCCATCGTGGATATTCTCTTGAATCATGGAGTCTCCTATCACCTGCAGCACATAATTATCAGGGTGCAATAAAGACGGAGGAACATCCACCATTTCGGGGTTTTCTAGTGCTTCGATAGGCTCACCTGCAGCAATAAGGCCCAACAGCGGCAAACGAGCTGTAGTTGTAGGTGTGGCGTACTCCTTGTGGATCAAGGTGAGTGCCCGCTTGCCGTTGGGACCTTTTATACGAGAAAGATGACCCTCATCTTCCAGGGTCTTTACATACCAGTTCACTGTCCCCAATGACCCAAATCCCAGACTGGCCATAATTTCTTCATAAGATGGAGATTGACCATGGATCAGCGTAAATCGCTGAACAAATTCCAAGAATTTTTTTAGTTTTGGGGACAATGGTTTCATCACGAGGTAACGGATAAATATCGTGTAATAGATTTCCCGTCCCAAACAACAGATTGAGCGGTTTTCTGATTGGCATAATTATTCAATCGAGCAATGGCTCGAATAACTGTTATGGATGGTTGTTTTTTTATTTTCTTTTTCATTTTAACCCTTTGTGTTAATTCTTAGATAACTCGTAAGTTACTCGTAAGTATATTACAACAGTTTTTAGTTTAATCCAAATAAAAAGCCCCTAAATCAGGGGCTTTTTATAAATGTGATAAAGAGATTGTATGAATTATACAGGTGTCCCTAACCAGATTCCGATGCAAAATAAGGCTCCTGTGATAAAGTGCATATTGATTGTACCTGCATTTGCAGGCTGCAGCAGACGGTCATCATAGTATTTATAAAGTACTTGGATCGCTCTCATGCCAAAATAAGATGCTACAAGCGCAATCAAAGTCAACATGGGAAAAGTACCATTCAAGGCCATGACTACAATGCTGATAAAAGCACCTGCAACTAAGAATACATAACCGATCCTAGCCTTTTCTGGACCAAAGACGACAATCAAGGTATCCTTCCCCGTAGCTTTATCGCCATCATGATCCGGAAATTCGTTTACATACACGATAGCGGCTACCAGGAGACCAATAGGGATACCTGCCAAAAAGGCTTCTGGTAACAATTGTCCAGTCTGAACAAGCGCACTGCCTGCTACCATCAATGGACCAAAATTGAGCCCAATAAGTAATTCACCCAGTCCTTTCCTGGATGCGAACCGAAAGGGCGGTGCTGTGTAGAACAGACCCGATAAAAAACCAATCAGGCCCAGCCATAAGACCGACATTCCCGCTTTTTGAATGAGCGGAATACCTACAACCGCACTCAATGCAAAAGATACAACGGCTACTGTTAACATTCCCTTGGCTGAAATAAGGCCCATTTGAATACTGCGACTCCCGCCAGAGAATGGCACCATATAATTGTAATTTGCTTCATCTGTACCACTGGTATGATCAAAATAATCGTTGGCAGTGTTGGTACCAATGTGTAGTAAAGATCCACCCAACAAAGTTAAACCCAGCCATCCCCAGTCTACAGAAAATCCAGAAAGATTTGCTACAGCTGCTCCAACAAAGATTGGAATAAATGTAGCAGTTAGAAATGGTAAGCGCATGATTACCAGCCAAGTAAAAATCTTGGTCATCAGGTTAATCTTTGGCCGGACTTCGTCCGCGGTCATATTATCTAATGGTGTGGTTACACCGCAGTACCCAATATGTTCACCATCTTTTCCTTTTGTAGGTGTAATCTTGATGCTGCAAGGCAATTCACTACCGTCCTTGTGGAGAAATACCGTATTTCCTTCCCATTCGCCATTTTTCACTGCTTCAGCCAACCATCCCACAACATGACCCAATACAACTTGTCCATCGCTGAAGTCGCTCACTCTCATTTTATTGACCACTTCTTCCTGATTGTATCCAAAAAGGCTTGCTGCACCTTCGTTAAAGGTTTCCAATTTTCCGTCAAGATCACAGGTTATTACACTTTTAATTTGTTCACTCATAATAAAATAATCCTCAAATAATTTATTTACTGATTAGAATTTACAAAATAGAATTACCCTGTGAAAAATTAAAATTTAACAGAATAAAAAATAGGACGACTTGGCGCTGCATCCAACCCCCAATTGGGAATCTGAATCTGTAGAAATCCAAATCCGTCCTGAACTGAATCAGGGATATAAAGTAATTCCGAAATTGTTTTGCCTAGTTTAAAAAATCTGTGATGATTTCCAAGTTGTCCGCCATCGTCAGCTTTGTCTATGGATGGCAAATCAACCAACAAATGTTTTATCCCACTATCTAAAATATAATCAATGGAATCATGGGTTAAAAAAGAAGCAGGATAATTACCATAATTCCGATTTACTTTATCCAGATCATTTGGATTTGTTCGAATAATGAGTGCATTTATGTTTTCTTTTAACCTGTCTTTGAATGACTCAACTGAAATAACTAATTCATTTTCATAAGCAACATGATAAGATTCTTTTGTATCCGAATTATGAACCGGATTAACAGTAATCAATTGGGTAAATAAAAATCCTATTGGACAAATATCAGATATTTGTTTTCCTGAATCATCAATATGCCCCACACATTCAGTATGGGTCCCAGTGCAATGAATATCCACATTTGCCACAGAGACATTACAACCGCCTCCACGATTCACTGCCCCAATAAAACCGTCTCTTTCAACCGGAATAGCCATCGATTGCATTGCGTTATAAAATATCGGATTTTTTCCATCAAATCTATTTGGGATAGACAAATCTATACCTGAATTCAAATCAATAGTATGATCTTGGCCAGAATGATTTAGGTTTATTTTCAAATTAGTTCAAGTTTTCCCGAATTAATTTCTCAATTTCACCTTCTTCTGGGAATCGCTCTAACGCTTTCTTTGAAAAAATTAGGTTATTGTCTAATGTTACTTCAAATACACCTCCACCGCTGGAAATCAATTCAATATTTACATGATCAAATTTTGATTTTAATTCTACTTCCAAACTGGAAGCCCGTGGTAAATAGTTTCACATGTTGCAATATTCGATAGATATATTCACGATTTTACTCCTATTTCAGCTTGTTCAAATATTTTTATAATATCCATTGGATGCGTATTCAAATTTACTTCATCAATGATGTGAATCAGGGTCCCATTTTCATCAATAAGAAATGTTTTCCTTGAAGCAAATAGGAATCGACTTACACCATACTTTTTCCCAACTTTTTTTTTATTATCTGATAAAAAGTTAAAAGGAATTCTATATTTATCTTTAAATGCTTTTAGAGAATTTTTTGAATCAAAACTGATCCCTAAGACAACAATACCTAATTCTTTATAATTATCAGATTCATCCCGGAATCCACATGCTTGTTTTGTTCAGCCCGGTGTAAATGCCTTAGGGAAAAAGTAAACCACTAATTTTTTCCCTTCGTAATATTCGAGAGAATGCAATTTCCCATCCTGGTCTTCCAATGAAAAATCTGGTGCCAGTTGTCCAATCTCTGGCATTTTACCAAATAAGGGCATAATCAATA
>CAXCBH010000102.1:0-5788 GCA_963980675.1 uncultured bacterium
AACTAATTATTTTGGATTTGTTGAAAGGGTGTCAAATATTCCTTTTTAACATATTCCTAAAGCATGAACTTTCGCCGCTAAATTTTACCCCAATTCAATTATTTTAAGAAGACATCATGAGAAAAGAAAATTTTAGAAATATAGCAATAATTGCCCATGTGGACCACGGGAAAACAACCCTCGTTGATGGTATGCTAAAACAGAGTGGCACCTTTAAGGCACATCAACAAGTGGAAGACCGTATAATGGACTCCATGGATCTTGAAAAAGAGCGTGGCATTACAATTACGGCCAAGAATACTGCGATCCATTTCAAAAATATCAAGATCAATATTATTGATACACCTGGTCACGCAGATTTTGGAGGTGAAGTGGAACGAAGTCTGAATCTGGTAGATGGCGCTTTGTTACTTGTTGACTCCAGTGAAGGCCCTTTACCTCAAACTCGATTTGTTTTAAGGAAGGCGCTGGATAAAAACCTTCCAATTATTCTTGTAATTAATAAAATTGATCGAGGGGATGCTAGAATAAGTGAAGTTGTGGATGAAGTGTATGACCTGTTTATTGACTTGGATGCTACTGATGAACAGATAGAATTCCCTATTTTATATACAAATGCTAAAGAAGGTGTGGCCCATATTAAATTGGATGACAAATCAACAGATCTTGAACCACTTTTTGATTCAATTTTATCTAAAATTCCTGGACCGGTTGCAGATGATAATTACACCCCGCAATTTCTAGTGACCAACTTGGATTATGATTCCTATGTGGGGCAAATAGCTATTGGTCGATTGAATAATGGTACGCTTGAAATGAATTCCTCATATGCACTTTGTGGAGAAGAAGGAATTACGCACCACCATAAATTTTCTGCTTTATACACATTTAAAGGACTTAAAAAAATCCAAGTTGAAAAATTAGAAGCAGGGGATATTATTGCCATTGCGGGATTAGATGGCATTACTATTGGCGATACCATATCTGATAATGAAAATCCTGAACCTCTACCACGGATCGAAGTGGATGAGCCCACCGTTTCCATGTTATTTTATGTGAATAACAGTCCCTTTGCCGGGAAAGAAGGGAATTACCTCACCACACGTCATATTCACGAAAGATTGCAAAAGGAGATTTTGAGTAATGTATCTCTCCAAGTCCTTTCAACAGAACGGACCGATGTATTTGAAGTACGGGGTCGGGGTGAACTCCAAATGGCTGTTTTGATAGAGACCATGCGCAGGGAAGGATATGAGTTTATGGTTTCTAAACCACACGTAATTACCCAGGAAAAAAATGGAAAAATATTGGAACCTATGGAAAAAGTTTTCTTGGATATCCCAGAAGATAGAGTGGGGATAATTACAGAAAAGTTATCAAAAAGAAAGGGGCGAATGACCAATCTCCAAAATCATGGCAGTGGTAGGGTAAATATGGAATTTTCCATCCCATCTCGTGGATTGATTGGTTTCCGCAGTCAATTCATGACGGATACTCAAGGTGCAGGAATTATGAACAAACTTTTTGATGGTTTTGCTCCTTGGTTTGGTCGTATTCCCCAACGTAATACTGGCGCATTGGTAGCAGACCGGAATGGGAAAGTAACAGCTTATGCTTGCATGGGTATGATGGACCGTGGCGAATTGTTCATAAGCGTAGGGACAGAAGTCTATGATGGTATGCTCATTGGCGAACGGAACCGTTCTGAAGACCTGAATGTGAATATTACCCGGGAGAAAAAATTGACAAACATGCGTGCATCCGGAACGGATGCATCTGTTACGATCCGTCCTCCAAAACTTCTCTCTTTAGATCAATCCATTGAATTCATTGCGGAAGATGAATTAGTGGAAATAACACCTCTCTCGATTCGTTTAAGAAAAATGGAGTTGGATCAGAATAAAAGGGCATCTAAGAAGAAAAAAGAAAAATACGCTGAAATGTAATATTAGAATGAGGTGGAATACTCTTTTGCTTGGTAATAGAAAAATTACAAGGACAGGGATGTTTTGGCTAGCGGTTTACTAGATTTTATTTTGGCGATCGTCAAGCATGAATATGATAACTATTTTTAATAAGTTCCTCTCCTGTTTTAAACCTTTATTCTAAAGATGAGATTTTATCCAAGCCAATTCATATATACATTTTGTATCCTATCCTTTTTGTTATCAAATGGAAATGCGGAAGATACCTTTACTCTCCATGGACAGATCCAGTTCAATGATGATGGTATGGGATATGGTGGATCAGATGTTTGGGGGTACACCTCTCTAGATGGCGAAGACTATGCCATGATGGGAATTTTAGATGGAGTGGTTTTTATTCGCGTAGAAGACATGATGATTATTGATACAGTTTTAGGACCGATGCAGAGCGATGCATACTTTCATAGAGATATTAAAACATTTGAGAATTATGCCTTTGTTGTAAGTGAAAACACAGGAACAAATGAAGGAATGCAAATCATCGATTTATCAACCTTGCCGGATAGTGTTTCGTTAACCAGTACTTATATCTACAATGATCATATTCGGTCGCATAATATGTCCATAGATATATCTACAGGGTTTGCTTATGTGCTGGGCCAAAACCGCGAAGGAGTTCGTATCATTGATATTAATAACTCCGAAGATCCGCAGGAAATTCATTATATTTTTACTGAACAAATTCATGATGTCTTTGCACGAAATGATACGGTGTATATTGCTGAGGGCTGGCGTGGAACATTTTCAATGTACGATGTAAGCCAGAAGACAGCACCAGAGTTAATAGTTAGAGTAGACATTCCTGATAATGGGTATGTTCATACAGTTTGGCCTTCAGATGATGGAAAATATGTAACCACCACTGAGGAAACTGCAACGAAAACAGTAAAAATTTGGACCATTGAAGATTTGGAAAATATTCATGTTGTAGGTGAATACCTTGGGCCGAATCTGGTAGCGCATAATGCACAAGTTATGGGGTCGCGAATATTTATATCACATTATACTTATGGAATGTCCATTGTCGATATTAGTGATCCAGTTGATCCCATTGAATCTGCACACTTTGATACCTATACGGACCATGATAACCCATCACCACCTTGGGTCGGTAATTGGGGGATTTATCAATATACTGAAAATGATTTTGTATTTGGCAGTGATATTAACGGGTTATTTACTGTCATGAAATATTACAAAGGATTAGATAATGGTGTGTTTTATGGTGATGTGAACGAAGATGAAATCATCGATAACATGGATATTATGTTGATTGTCAATATGATTCTATATACCTTAGATTTGACTGAATCACAACATACACTCGCAGATTTAAATTTTGATAATATAATTAATATTTTTGACATTTATCTCCTAGCAGAATTAATCAATACCAATTAAATCAATGAAAAATATATCCTTTCTATTACTAATTCTATTTTTAAATATAGACTGTATCACATTCAAATTTGATTTTATAATTGAAACAGATGAAAAATCTGTTTCAGAGCAATTCCATGATATCTTAAATGAACAATGGGAGAAAGGAATTGTTAACAGTCCTGAATGGGCCACCCGGCTGGGAGATAACCGCTTTAACGATAAATTGAATGATGTCTCCTATGAAACCATTTTAAAAAGGCAGGAAGAAACAAAAGTCCTTCTTGAAAAAGTCAAAAATATCGACCGATTTGAATTATCGGAAGATGATCAACTTAATTATGACCTCTATCTCCACGGAATTGAAAAACGTATCGAGGGATTCCAGTTTTTATCTTATTTAATTCCCATAGATCAAATGGGTGGTATCCAGATTGGTTTTGCTGGAATTTCAAATTATATGCCCTTTAATAACGTGAAAGATTATGAGAATTATCTCGCTCGAATGAGGGCATTTCCAACCAAACTGGACCAAACAATTAATCTCATGAAACGGGGTGTGAAAGTAGGTTGGGTTCCCCCCAAAATTATTTTGGGATCCATTCCGAATCAAATCAGTGCTCAATTTGAAAATCCCATCAATGAGTCACCGCTTTATAAACCTTTCAATGAATTTCCCGAATCCATACCAAGTGAAGAACAAAATCGATTGACAATCGAAATGATATCGGTGATGACCGATTTTGTCTATCCGGCTTTTGAATTGTTATTCACCTATTTCAATGAATCATACCTGCCAGGGTGTCGGGAATCCATTGCTTGTAAGGATTTTCCCAACGGAGATGTTTATTACAAATATCAGATTGCGAGCTATACAACCACAGATCTGACAGCTGAAGAGATTCACCAAATCGGATTAGGCGAAGTAGATAGAATTCGGACTGAAATGATAAAGGTCATTAATATGACAGAATTCAATGGTTCATTTGACGAATTCCTGACCTTTCTCCGTTCTGATTCTCAGTTTTATTTTACATCGGAGGAGGAGATGTTAAATGAATATAGAATGATTTGTAAAAAAGCCGATGCAGAATTACCCAAGTTTTTTGGTTTACTTCCGAGATTGCCTTACGGTGTAAAACCAATTCCAGATTATCAAGCACCTGCATCGCCCACAGCGTACTATTATTCTGGGTCTCAGGAAGCGGGCAGAGCCGGTTTCTTCATGGCTAATACTTATAGACTGGAGACCCGCCCAAAATATGAAATGGAAGCACTTTCAATCCATGAAGCGGGTCCCGGGCATCATTTACAGATCACCTTAGCACAAGAACTGGAAAATATACCAAAATTCCGTCGATATGGAGGGTATACCGCATTTGTGGAAGGGTGGGGGCTCTATTCTGAAAAATTAGCAGAAGAGATGGGGTTTTACAAAGATCCTTATAGCAAGTTTGGTCAACTTACCTATGAAATGTGGCGCGCATGCAGATTGGTTGTTGATACTGGAATGCATGCTTTGGGCTGGACCCGTCAAGAGGCAATTGATTATATGTTATCTAATACTGCCAAAACTGAGAATGATGTTACCGTAGAGATTGATCGATATATTGCGTGGCCGGGGCAAGCGTTAGCTTACAAAATAGGTGAATTGAAGATTCGTGAACTTCGCACCAAAGCAGAAAAAAAAATGGGTGATGATTTTAATATTCGAGATTTTCATGACATTGTCCTAGGGAATGGTGCTGTTCCATTAGACATCCTAGAAAAACATGTTAATGAATACATATCACATACCCAATCTATTAATTAGATTTCAAAGACATTAGTATTATCTAAAATTTAGAACATCTAGAAGATTATCTTTAAATAATTAATAATTATTCCTAAATTTGTCGGCTTTATCCAAAACCAAACAAACTATTAACATCTCAACTAGGGGTCATTGACTTGGCTAAAACTAAAAAAGACCAAACCATTGCTGTAAAAGAAAAGAAAGAACGATCCAAAACAGCCGCAAAAACACCCGAAAAGAAAAAAATAAAACCCAGTAAAGTTTCCAGTGGGAGTATCAGCATGTATTTGGCTGAAATTGGAAAATTCAACCCATTACCTCCGGAACGTGAAGTTGAATTGGCAATTCGAATTCAGGCAAATGACGAAAGAGCCATGAAAGAATTGGTGGAAGCGAATCTTCGTTTCGTAGTTTCTGTCGCCAAGAAATACCAAGGGAATGGCCTTTCACTTGCCGATATTATCAATGAGGGGAACATGGGGCTTATTAAAGCAGCCAAACGATTTGACCACACTCGTGGATTTAAATTTATCTCTTATGCTGTTTGGTGGATTCGCCAATCAATTCTCCAGGCGTTAGCAGAACAATCTCGTCTGATACGGTTACCACTGAATCGTGTGGGAACTAT
>CAXCBH010000103.1:0-5736 GCA_963980675.1 uncultured bacterium
TGCAGAAAACCCCCAGCCATTATCATACCAACAAACCGTTTTTAATAATTTATTGGCCGTAATCATTGTTGCTTTAGCATCATAAAGCATTGTTTCGCTCCGTCCGATAACATCCCTCGAGACGATTGGATCATCCGTATATCCAACAATATTTTTTAGATTTCCTTCAGAAAATGCTTTTATAGTAGCATTGGTTTCTTCTACTGAAGGAAGTCGTTCTAAATCGGTAGTTAAATCAACCGCTGATCCATTTGACACTGGTACATTGAAAGCAGTCCCAGCTATTTTTCCAGCAAATTGTGGCATTATTTTTTCTACAAAGTCTGGTGCCCAAGTTTTATTTGGAATAATATTTTCAACTGCAGAACGGCTGCGTCGGAGATCAGTCTGTGCAGAGTCGGCCAAAGGTTGATCGGACGTATAAGCATGAACCGTTGTCATCATTGCCCTTTTCACTCCAAATTTCTCATCAAGCATTTTAAGCATTAATGCCAAAACTTGCGTTGTAGATGATGTGGTTGAAACAATCCGATCTGATGCTTCAATCGAAGCTTCATTTACTCCGGGAATAACGATTCTATCAATCTCATCATTAGGAGGGACAGTAACAATCACACGTTTTGCCCCTGCTTCAATTTGCTTTTGTAAATCAACCGAATTTCTATATTTCCCAGTCGCATCAATTACAACGTCTACATCAAGGGAATCCCATGATATTTGTCCAGGATCTCCACCTGGAAGAATTTGAACTTTTTGATCATTTGCAATTAAATAGTTACCTTCTAGGGTAATATCTTTTTCAAGCGGGCCATGAATTGAATCTCGCACTAATAAATAATGGAGTGATTCTGCAGGTCCCAGATCGCTAATTGCTACAAAATTAAAGTTTGGATTTTTATATCCTTGTCGAAATAGGTTTCGTCCAATACGACCAAAACCAAATAGGGCAATATTTATAGGGTTATTCATAAACTTATGTATTCCATCTCAGTTCAGCCTTAATATTAAAACAATAAATGGTATAAATGTTACAACTATTAGAATTATTTTTAAATTTTCAAAATAAAATGAACTTGCATGGGCCATTAATCCTAAAAAGATGTGTATAAAACAAAATCAGGAACTGATATTGAGATTAATCTATAAACAAAAAAGCCCATCAATAATGGGTGATGGTTTTATTTAATCGTCATAATCTTGAAACCGTTCTCTTGCTTTCAAAAATGCTATAAGAACCAATATTACAAATAATACCCCAATTGTCACTTTTTCCCCGATTGACTAAATCCTAATGCACCATACCTGTCATTTAAAACCACCACACCATCCAAATCTCGATTCGATCCAATATACGCCGTGGGCTGTTCATACTTATTATAGGTCTGGACATATCCATTTTCATTTTTTCCCGTTCCCAAATACAGAGTTCGTTTTTGATCCTGATTATAAGCAGTTAAGAATCCGCCATGTCCGTCATCCTTGATTGTGATTGAATTCACCACTATATCACCAAAATTACTGCTATCTTCAAACCCGCTTAATACAAAAAATAAAGTGGTGGTTAGTACTCCAATCAAAAAACTTTTAAAGTCAATCTGCATTATCATTTCTCCTTATTAATTCAAAATATTTTGAAAATCTGCAATTGAATCAATCAAGCCATCTGGATCAATCTTGCTCGATTCTATCATTCCTTCATGATATTTGCCGGTTTTTACTAAAATGCCCGGTATTCCAAGATTTTGTGCCCCATTTACATCATTAATTAGATCATCACCAATCATGACTACTTCTTCAGGAACTAATTTTAAATCATCCAATGCATATTGAAAAAATGCTTTATTGGGTTTCCCAACAAGTTGAGATTTTTTTCCTGTGGCAAATTCTAAGGCAGAAACAAACCCACCTGCATCCATTCGTAAACCATTATCTACTTTATAATATTTCCCCTTGTGAAGTGCAATTATTTCTGCTCCATTCATCACATGATAAAAAGCCTCGTTCAATAAATCGTAAGTCCATTCATCAAAATCTCCAATCACAATGGCTTCAGGATTTTCCAGATCTTCTTCAAATTCTTTATAGTCCTGTTTTAGGTCTTCTGTGATAAAATACCGGCAGGATGGCGATCCTTTTTTCCGTAAGAAATCTATACCCGCGAATCCTGCAGTAATGATCTCTTTCTCTATGCATGCCAGTCCAATATTAGTCAAGTTTTTTTGAAGTGTTTGTCTATTTTTTGTGGTAGTATTGGTCAAGAATCGAAATGGAAGATTGCCTTTTCTCAAATAGCTTAATGCATCAATTGCACCGGGGAGAGGTTTCCCAGATTGGTAAAACACACCATCCAGATCAAATAAGAATCCTTTAGCTTTCCGAATCAATTCCATCTTGCTCTTCCAATTTTTCTCTTAGGTCGCTCATTTTTTGAATTGATGCATTTTGTCCCAGTTCACCAGAATCAAACTCTTCATGCCATCGTTCTTTCGCATAAAGGATTCTCATAATCAAAATGGTTGCGTAGATAAAAAGAAGACTAATAAAACCAACCACATGAAATGAATTTTCTCTGTCCACCATGAAAAATAAAAATAAGAGGACCAGCGGCATCCAACGAATCAGTTTTTGGACAATTTTTCCCATGGAATTAATTCAATGTTTCACTCACGAATGCTAACATTTTCTTCTGTTTTGTCAGATATCCTAGACGGGTTTCAATATTTACATAGCGTACATTTCTACGCAGGGATTCCCAAGACAAACTTCCATTATCTCTTTTTATGACCGTATCCTGAAGAACAACATTATATGGACCATTCGCTAGTTTTTCGAAGTCTTTTTCATAAGTGCATAATAGAAAATCTCTAGGGTTTTGTTCTTTTTTTATAGACGTCTTCCGACTGTATTTCAACTCATATTTCACATTGTAACCACGAAAATTATTATGGACAGAAATCAATATTCCATCCTTCTTTGGCATAATTATTTCCAGAAAGTGGATTCGGTCTCTTTCAATATCATCTAATGCTTTTTTTAATGTTTCCGGCGGCCAATATGGTTTGAATTTTTTTAACGAATGGTAAGAGCCACTCCGTGAAAAAAGCCGGTTCGGATCAATTATAGTTGATAGGTATGGAATTTCGCGATTATTATTTTGGATAAAAAACGCTCTCCCCGGAAAATGACTAATATGATGATCTAAAGCCATTTTCGCCGTTTTTTCATCACCGTGGAGCCATATATAATGAATCGATGAATTACCATTTTCGACAAGTTTAAAATCGGTACCTGCAAATTTTATAGGCGATGGTAAAGAATCAATTCTCCCATTTTCTGAGCCCCAAATGAATACAAAAGTGAAACCAAAAAGTATTAATCTATTTAACAAGAATCGCCTTTTGGGTTTGGGTGAATTCACCGAATCGTAATTGGATAAAATAAATACCGCTGGGATGATTGAAAGCATTCCATTGGATTTCATGAATACCTGAAAAAAGTTTTCGATCAATCAGTGTTTCTACAAGACGACCAGTAATATCTAATACACGTAGAGACACCGTATGAGTATTGATGGTTTCATCGTCATTAATAAAATGCAGGCTAGGAGTCGATGAGTGCTGCGTATCTACTAAATCAAAACTTATTGTGGTAGTTGGATTAAACGGATTCGGGTAATTTGGAAATAAATAAAAACTATTTGTCATCGCATACTGATCTTCGTCAACAGATAATAATGTGTGACAATTTTCCAGATCCCAGCCATTCTGTGGAAAAACATGATCAACATAATCAGGAGGGCAATTTTCAAAAGTATTGTGGTGAGCAAAAATGGGAGTCCAATCGGTAGTATCTATTGGTGGAGACCTAAAGAGGTCAAAGCCATAATCAGCATAATTTTCAAAAAATGTATTGCCCAAAGTTTCAGAACTGCCAATAATAGGGAATGCTGTGGAATCCACATAAATTCCGCCGCCAAAATAACAAATGCAATCGCACGCACCGGATACTACATTTTCATAAAATTCATTCCCAATAATGAAAGGCTGTGATTCACCCCAAATCGCCAATCCTGCTCCTTCTCCCCCACAATCCCCAGCATTATTATTTCGAATTATATTGCGATCAATTATAGGGCTCGAATTTTCAATCAGAATACCACCACCTGTTTGACTCCCATAACCATTTTCAATCGTGAGTCCCAACAGAACAGCAGAGTGATTCTGTCCGCCATTGATGGTGACAACGGTACCTTGATGTTCCCCATCAATAATGGTTTCGGAAACCATGTTTTGATCAAACCCAGAATAAAGCAGGGAAGCCACGGTAATATTTTTATCTAGAAAATCAATTTGTTCCTGATAGATGCCAGGACTGACAAGAACTACGTCACCATTTTCTGCCCATTCAATCCCACCTTGGATTGATGTTGTATCTTCCGGAATTCGAAAAACATTTGGACCATTTTCAGATCGATAATCCAAAATTAAATTAATCAAATATTCATAGTCTTCCGGTTCGGTAGGGTCTAATGTTGTAATATTGAATTCATATATAAGTTCACCTTCTCGGTCCAAAAAATAAGTACTGCGTTGTGTAGCACTATAATCAGTCCACACTGGGAACCCATCAGCTTGAACATCTTCAACCCAAGGTAAAACCCTGCCATTAATCATGCCATCCAATTCACTATTGTAAGTATCTTTTCCGACACCAATGATACCAACGTCATCAATACCCATGGATAGAAGGTCAAGATAAATCGTGTTTAAAAAGCCGAACCGACTTCTACAAGTTCCTCAATATTCATGCCCAAAAAAAACAATACAAATATCACCGAGGTAATCATCCGGGCCGATGAACTCTCCAAATGTTACTGAATTTGGATTCAGGTTTTCCAAATTGAAATCTCCTTGGGCTGCCAACACCGATAGTATTAAAACCCAAGGAGCAAACTTAATCATTCTTATCATCATTTATCCTATACCACAAGGCGAGAGCAAGGGAGCCTATGATAAATACAACTGAAATTATAAAAATAATTATTTTTAAGTTCAAAATACTGCTTCCTTTTGAATCCTTGAATTTTTAAAGAAATAATGTAGAAAAACCATAATAAAAATAAGAGATGGGAAACACCATAGCAACAAACATCTGAACTGATCAATAGAACTAAATTTTTTATGATTCATGGTTATAATTGATCCGGCAATAGCAAAAGGTCAAAAATATCGATGGTTCCATTAAAATCAAGGTCTCCTGCAATTTGCTGTATTTCAGTCGACTGTTCGAATTGAAGGACAATTTGCAATAATAAACTAAAATCGGCCATAGTTACAGTTCCACTACCGTCAATATCCCCTAAATCAGAAAACAAATCCTGTATATAAAATGCATTTTCAATAAAAGCCAAGGAGTAAGGAAATCTATCTCCATTCAAAACTTCGGTGAAATGATCGCCTGGATAAGTTTCATAAACATGATTAATATTCACCTCATCCAAAAATTCACTGAAAGATGTTGAATGATTATAAAATAAATAATCATCTTGATCACCGCAATCCATATAAAAACGAATCGATTGAATATTTGCAAGATTTTCTTGGGCGAGCGTCAATGCATCGTGTCCAAGCCATAAATCCCAAACTTCATCGATCACATTTCCATAATAGTCCACAGGCAAATCCACATAATAAGGCCAATCATCCACATTGGGACTAAAAGCAGACGAAGCACTAT
>CAXCBH010000104.1:0-5679 GCA_963980675.1 uncultured bacterium
TCGACCTCCGGCTTGACAGGCCGGCGTTCTAACCAACTGAACTACGATCCCAAATTTTCTTCCACTTCAGGAGATTTTTCCCTATATATCAATGCTGCAGGAATGACAATGATATATCCAATGAACAGCATGATGGGTGCAAGGGTCAGACTTTGAAAACTATTAACTTCTCCAGATGCCATGATAAAGAACCCCGCAATGATTAGAGCTAAACCAATGCCAAATAAAACGTAATTGGTGGTGGAAAAATCCCAGGATTCGAATAGAGATGCGTTTGAATCACTATCCTTGTTGTGAAATAATTTACTCATAGCGGCGGCAAAATTACGCTTGATCTTAAAATACCCAAAGTGGTTTTTATTTTAAAAGTAATTAGAAACTAAATTGACATAGCTCGACGTATAATCATAAATTCGCCGCCCGTAAATGGCCGTAAATTTTAAAAATAAACCGGTATTTCTCTTTGGTGGGATTATCGCAATGTCCATCACTATTGCTTTGGTAGTCCTGGTATTGTTCTGGCCTCAGCCAAATCCATCTTATGTTTCAAAAGTATCAGTGATAACTGGATCAACATTGGGTGAAATTTCTAAACAATTATATGAGAAAAAGATTATTTCCAATGAACAGATGTTTCGTTGGGCAGTTCAGGTAATGGGGAAGGAGAAAGAAATTCCGGTTGGAACGTTCCAATTGGTGGACACCCAATCCAATTATGATATTATTAAACAATTGGTTTATGGCTCTCCGGAACTAATAAAAGTTCGATTATTGGAAGGCTGGTCTGTGAAGCAGATAGCAGCATATTTGAATGAGGTTATGGGCTTTGAGCCGGATGAGATTTTAGACATCAGTAAAGATAATCGTTTTTTAAAAAAACATAATATTAAAGCTTCAACAATTGAAGGATATCTTTTCCCGGACACATATTTGTTTTTTAACGGAGATACGCCAACATCTGTATTGGATAACGTGGTCTCTGAATATAAAAAATTTTGGAGAGATGCATTTCGTGATCGCGCTCAAGAATTAAATATGACGGAACATGAAGTAGTCACATTAGCATCTATTATAGAAGGTGAAGCTATTTATGATAAAGAAAGGCCCACCATTTCCGGTGTGTATCATAATCGATTGAACCGTGGAATGCGGCTTCAAGCAGACCCAACTATTCAATACATTATCGAAGATGGGCCAAGGCGCCTTTTAAACCGGGATTTGAGAATTGATTCACCATACAATACCTATAAAAATAAAGGTTTACCACCAGGTCCAATCAATTCGCCTGGAGAACAATCATTAATAGCTGCATTATATCCTGAAGAAAATGAGTATTTATTTTTTGTTGCAAGAGGAGATGGATACCATACGTTTACAACAAATGAAAAAGATCACAATATTGCCAAAAAACAATTACAAAAACTTCGTCGAAAATTAAGAAAGAAAAAGGTTCTATAATGAGTTTGAAAAAGTTAAATAAAACACAAAGGGCAGCCGTTGAAGCCAATGATGGTCCCATCCTCATTTTTGCCGGTGCAGGAAGTGGAAAAACACGGGTTTTGACCCATAAAATGGTTCATCTTATTAGTGAAAAGCTTTACAAACCTGAAAATATTCTTTCAGTTACCTTTACAAATAAGGCGGCAAAGGAAATGAAAGAACGTGTTATGGGTCTTCTTAAAACGGACAACCTTCCTATCACAATTGGAACTTTCCATTCTGTCTGTGCTCGATTACTACGTGTTGAAGGAAAACATTTGGGTTTAAGTCCGCAATTTGCCATTTATGATGTTCAAGATCAGTTAGATTTATTAAAAGTTGTTTTAAAAGAATTGAATGTTCCTAAGGATACACTGGCGCCAAATCATGCACGGAACCAGATCAGCTACTTAAAAAATAAAATGATCACCCCCAGCACTCAAGCCCGCAAAGCTCGGACGATTCTGGAAAAAACAATTGTAGATGTATACAGTTCATATCAAAAAGCACTTCGTGAAAATGAAGCTTTAGATTTTGATGATCTTTTACTTTATCCATTGGAATTATTTGATAAACATCCAAAAATTCTCAAAAAATACCAGAATAAGTGGAAATATATTTTAGTTGACGAATATCAGGATACCAACCGACCGCAATATTTTTTTCTTACACTACTTTCTGAAATGAATCAACAAATCTGTGTGGTGGGAGATGATGATCAATCCATTTACGGATGGCGTGGTGCTGATATATCAAATATTCTAGATTTTCAAAAATTCTTCCCTAGTTGCACAATTTTCACATTAGAAAAAAATTACCGATCCACTCAGCAAATTCTAGATGCAGCCACGTCCGTAGTTACCCATAATGATCGTCGTGCTAAAAAGAATTTAGTGGCTACAAACGGTTCTGGTGATTTATTGGGATTAATGGAAATTCGTGATGAATTAGAAGAAGCAGATGCCGTTATTTCTGCATTGGAAAAGGAGATTAAACTTAACAAACGAACTTTTTCTGATTTTTCAGTTCTCTATCGTACCAATGTGCAATCCCGTGCATTAGAAGACAGTTTCCGAAGGATGGGAATTCCATACAACATTGTTGGAAGCATTCGATTTTATGACCGGAAGGAAGTGAAGGATGTTTTGGCATATTTACGGTTAGTGATCAATTTGAAAGATACCATTTCCCTTAGAAGAATTGTGAATTTTCCACCTCGCGGTATCGGAATGAAAACTATTGACAAATGTGTACAACAGGCGGGCATCGACAAGGTTGAATTATTTGATGTTTTGAAAAATGCGGATAAGCTGGCAATCCGTGGAAAACAGTCAGAATCTCTTATATCATTTTATGAATTGATTAAAAAATATCATGATTTAAGAAAAAAACTTAGTGCCAGTGAACTTTCTCGGAGTCTGATCGAAGAGGCAGGGGGAATTAATTTATTCAAACTATCACAATCTCCTGATGATCGGGAAAGATTTGATAATGTGACTGAAGTATTGAATAGTATTGATGAATTTTGCCAAAAGCGTCCGGATTCAACTTTAAGTGATTTCCTTGAAGAGGTGTCTTTACTTTCTGATATCGATCATTGGAATGATTCCGATAACCGGGTGACGCTCATGACGGTTCATTCATCAAAAGGATTGGAATTTCCAGTCGTTTTTGTCGCTGGATTGGATGATGGGCTTTTTCCATTATACAACGCATTGGGTACCAAAGAAGGACTGGAAGAAGAAAGACGTTTATTCTATGTGGCATTGACGCGGGCACAAGAACGGGTCTTTCTTTTATATGCAACAAATCGCCGTCGCATGGGTGGCGAGAATGTTATGGGGATGCCTAGCCGTTTCATTAGTGAAATTCCAGATGATTATTTGGAACGAATCGAATTTCAATCTGCTTTAACCCGTCGTGTAGTAGGAGGCTCTCTTCAAAAAAGAACAAAAGTTACAATAACACGAACTGTGACCACATTTGATGATTTTAAAGTGGGTGATATGGTTGATCATTCTATCTTTGGAGCAGGAAAGATCATGGTTTTGAGCGGCACTGGAGAGAATCAACGCGTAGGTGTCGTTTTTAAGGATGGAACAAAAAAGAAGCTAATTGTCAAATATGCAAACTTGTCTAAGATCAGTTAATTAAAATATACTGAACAAATGGATTTCTAGGTGAATGATGTTTTTTCATTACTTTACCAGGTCAAATCATTGGTGAATTAACAACTCACCAACCACTAGCAAGACTATCGTATAATTTTCCTATTTAAATCATCATTTATTTAGTGTAATATCCGAATGAGACTCAATCTCAAAAGGGAATAAAATGAACGATTCAACTATTCAAATTTTAAAAGAAATCCTGCGTAAAGAGGGGTTAAGATATACTAGACAACGTCAAGCCGTTTGGGATGAGATTCAAAATAGCCAAGATCACCGGGATGCGGAAGATATTTATATGTCTATCCGAAATAATGGTATGAATGTTTCCAGGGCCACTGTTTATCGAACCATAGATGTATTAGTCAAAAATCGAATGGTAAGAAAAATGGACGTGGGTGATGGAAGAAATCGTTATGAACCACGATTGGATGATGCACACCATGATCATATGATCTGTCTTGAAACGGGGAAGATCATTGAGTTTTACAATGAAGAACTGGAAGATCTTCAGGAAAAGATTGCCGAAGAAAATGGATATATGTTGGTTCGTCATATCCACCAATTGTTTGTAAAACCTCTTAAAAAATAAACCATGACACTTCTTGATCTTGCACCATCCCAGGTGGGCCGGATTATTTCTTTGGGTGGAAACCCTGAATTTATTTCACGCCTAATGGAAATGGGATTCCATGAGGGAATAAAAGTTCGAATGATCCAGAAAATGCCTTTTAATGGTCCTATAAAGATTCGAATTCGAAACGGGATGATTTCACTTCGCCATAATGATGCCGGCAATATTACGGTACGATTAAATGTCTGAAGTAAAACACTCTATCGCACTTTTGGGAAATCCCAATTCTGGGAAGACTGCCCTGTTTAATCTTCTCACCGGATTGAATCAAAAGGTCTCCAATTATCCCGGCGTAACCGTAGAACAAACCACAGGGATTGCTCAAATCAATAATACAGATGTGACTATTATTGATTTACCGGGGACATACAGCCTTGTTCCTGAATCTCACGATGAAGCCATTGTTGCATCAGAGTTTGTGGAATGGGCTAAAGGTAAAAATACACCTGACTGTATTATTTCGGTGGTTGATGCCACCAATTTGATGCGGAACCTTTATTTGACCACACAACTTTTGGATTTAGGAAAACCTGTTTTAGTTGCTTTAAATATGATAGATCTGGCCCGTAAAAAATCAATTATGATTGATTGTGAAAAATTGAAAAATGATCTTGGAGTATTTTCTGTCATTCCTGTTTCGGCTAGATTGAACGAAGGTATCGATGATTTAAAAAGAAGCATTACCCAAGTCATGGATTATAACGATGAAACACCCATGGTTTTCCCGATTCCGGAACCGATTCAAAATGCTATTTTACCTCTTCAAAATTGGTACCAGGACACATTTAAATTTTCAGAAAATTTATCTCGCTCTTTTGCAATTCGCACGGCAACTATTGATACCACCCAAGGTATAGAGTCGCCGAACCCTCAATTGATCAACGCCTGTAAAATGGATTTGAAAAAGATTGGATTCCCATATGAAACATTGGAACCGACCCTTCGGTATCATTGGCTGGATCAAGTTGTGCCGGCATCAGAAATTCCCATAGAAAAAAAGTCAAAAAGTGAAAAAACAGATGAAATATTAACCCATACCTGGGGTGGACCGTTAATCTTCGTCGGATTATTGGCTTTCATATTTCAAGTCATTTTTTCGTGGGCTACTGTACCAATGAATCTGATAGATGTTGGTATAGCCCAATTGGGGACTTGGCTCGCTCATCATTTACCAACCGGATTATTGAGTGACTTATTGGTAGAAGGAGTCATCGGTGGCGCAGGAGCTATTCTAATATTTTTACCCCAAATATTAATTCTTATCTTTTTTCTGACTATGTTGGAAGATTCTGGTTACATGGCTCGTGTTGCTATCATGATGGACAAAGCCATGACCAAGGTGGGGCTCCATGGCAGATCTGTTTTACCCCTCATGAGCGGTTTTGCATGGGCGATTCC
>CAXCBH010000105.1:0-5620 GCA_963980675.1 uncultured bacterium
AATTTCGTTCATGTTTATCTTCCTTCTATTTAATTTTTTTGAGATTCAAAACTCCAAACACCATTCGTAATATTTTCCTGCGCATCAGCCATACAATCTAATATTTTGAAAATAAATTTATTCGCCAACGAATAATAATAACGGGTCCCTTCTTGGCGAAAGGTAACTATGTCCCGGTCAAACATAACTTTAAGATGCTGGCTGGTTACTGGCTGAAGCAGGTTAAATTCCCGCTGAATTTGCCCAACAGTTTTTTCACCATCTTCTAAATATTCAACAATTTTAATGCGGTCGGGATGCCCAAGTGTTTTTAAAATTCGGGCAGCCATTTGAATAAACTCGGTTGAGATAGATTTTGCCATTATTTTACCCTAAAAAGATTAAAATTCTTTTATATTAAAAAATTAATATATAAAGAATTTAATATATTTAAAACAAAAAAATAAACATAAAATGAATAAAATAATGATCCCAGCAACTGTTTTCATTCTCATTGGTGGCAAAAGTGAACGATTTGGGTTCCCCAAATGGAAAGCAAAGATTCACAACCAAACCGTCTTGGATAAAATTTGGAATGTCTGCGACATATTTGAAAATCGGGTAATTGTTGGCAAAACAAAACCCCATTCAATCTCCTATCCCTTTATGCACGATGAATTGAGTATTAATGCGCCCATAAATGGACTCTACACATCTCTTAAAAATTCAAAGACAGATTGGGTTTTTCTTCTTTCCTGTGATTTGCCCTTAATTGCGAAAAGTGTTTTTGAAACGCTTTGGGAATCAAAAACCGAAAATATCAGTGCCATCATTCCCAAAGCAAATGGCATAACACAAGTAACATGCGGTTTTTATCATAAACGAATGGTACCCATATTAGAGAATGAAAGTCAAAATGGTAACTACAGTTTATTTAAACTGGTTGAAAAATTAAATCCATATTATATCAACTTTGGAAATAATCAATCGTTTTTAAATATGAATACAAAAAAAGATATGAGAGCAGTTGAAAAAATATTAATCTCAAAAACGTCATTGTGATATAATTTCTAATTATGATTAAAGACATTATTGATAAATTAAAAGAATTTGCGCAGCAAAATTTCCCCGTTCCGGAAGTTACATCCTACCTTTTAGGTCTAAATCTGAATGAAAATGAATTAAAGTTTTATTCTTTTTATAAAGAAAATTTTTATACGAGAAACTTAATACACAAAGATTCAGATTTTGAATTAATGGTAATTTGCTGGCCACCAAATACATCAGCACCCATACACGGGCACGAAGGTGAAAAATGCTGGGCAAGAGTTCAAGAAGGACAACTTCAGATCTGTAATTATGAAGAAATATCCTCAGAACCATTAGAACTGAATATGACTCAGAAACTCTCCTGCTCACCTGGGTTTTTAGATGGGCCTGCAGATATACATTCTGTAGAGAATCTATCTGATAAATTTGCCATTAGCCTACATGTTTATGCTAAGCCCTATGATGCCTGCAATATTTATGATACTGAAAATGGAAAGATTGAACGAATGAAACTTAGCTACTATAGTATTAATGGTGTGATCTGTTAAACCTTCAATAAACCTATTTTTTTTAGTCACTATTAATAGCAAATATCTTTAATCTTTTATTCAAACATCGTCTAAGTCAAATTATAAATTTCTTTGTCAAATACGAAATATGCACCTTGAGCTGACATATTTTCACTAATATCAGCCCTAGAAAGTTTTATTGTATTTTAATAACCCTAATAATTAAATTTGGATTCCCTTATTCTGAAGGAATTTGATTTTTTGAGTGATGTATTATTCTAGTACCCTCTTGAACACCCTTCTATTTTTTTGTGGTGGAGTCTTTTCAATTGAGGGCTAGGGGTATTAACAATCTTATAAACTCAAATAACAAAAGGTAAAAAAATGAGTGATGTAAAAACAGGAACCGTAAAATGGTTCAACGATGCTAAAGGATTTGGATTTATTTCCCCTGAAGATGGTGGAAAAGATCTTTTCGTTCACATGAGCAATATAATCATGGAAGGATTCAAATCTTTGAAAGATGGACAAGAAGTTGAGTATGAAGAGGGCACAGGCGATAAAGGCCCGATTGCACTTAACGTAACACCTAAGTAGTCTTTCACATTGATGTGGGATTTTTTATCTCACATAGATATTTATAAAATATCGAAAAAGCCCCCTGAATACAGGGGGCTTTTTAATTGATTCCAAATTGAAAAAGAGTCTTATCTAACTATCTAATTTATCAATTCGCCGTTGATGACGCCCGCCTCCAAATGGTTCGTCCAACCACATTTCAATTACATCATAAATTTCATCTTCCGTCATAAAACGAGCTCCCAAAGATAGAATATTTGCGTTGTTGTGTTCTCGGGAGAGTTTAACTATTTCTACTGGACCATTATAAAATACTGCTGCCCGAACACCTTTGACCCGGTTGGCTGCCATGGCTTCACCCTGTCCCGAACCACCTAAAATGATTCCGCGACTTTCAAGGTCGGATGCTACCGCTTTGGCGCAGGGAAAAATGTAATCAGGATAATCATCTAGTGCATCATATTCATGGGCACCGTGATCTGTTATTTCATGGCCTTTTGAGATCAAATAATCCCGAATGATATTTTTAAGATCTAGTCCAGCATGGTCTGTTGCAATATGTATTTTCATTTAGTTAAAGTAGTTTAGTTAAATGAGCCCTAATCTTTTTCTCAACTTGATCTGCTGTAAAACCAAATTTTTGCGCTAAATCTTTCCCCGGTGCGGATGCACCAAAATGATCAATACCAATTGAGAGTCCATTAGGTCCTGAATATTTTGCCCACCCTTGGGTAATACCTGCTTCCAGAGTTACTTTCAAACAACCCCTGGATGGAATTAAATCAGTTTTAAATTCGTCTGATTGAAATTCAAATAATTCCATACACGGCATACTAATGATACGGCAATTTTTATCATCCATTCTTTTTGCTGTTTCAATTGCAAGAGCAACTTCAGAACCAGTCGCAATCAATACGATTTCGGGTGACCCTCCACAATCTTGTCTTATATAAGCGCCATTTTTTACTCCTGACTCAATCTTTGAATAATCCATATCTGAAACTGGCAGACCCTGACGAGTCAATAAAAGTGCTGAGGGTGTATTTCGATTTTCCATTGCCAGTTTAAAACAAACAGCCGTTTCCTTGGCATCACCTGGGCGAAATACATTAAAATTCGGAATCGCTCTTAGGGACATAGCATGTTCAATGGGTTGATGCGTTGGGCCATCTTCCCCCACCCAAAATGAATCATGAGTAAATTCATGAATAGCTCGTACTTGTTGAATAGCTGCCAATCGAAGTGCAGGGCGCTCATAATCTGCAAATACCAAAAAAGTGCCACCAAATGGAATAATGCCACCATGTAATGACATTCCATTCATCATTGCAGCCATAGGAAATTCTCTCACACCAAAAGCAATATTTCTACCAGATTTATTATTCTTTTGAAAATCGGAATATATATTTGCAAAATTTCCTGTGTAATTCGATGGCTCTAAATCTGCGGAGCCCCCAACAAGGTTGGGTAATAATTGAGCATAATGATCCAAAGCTGAACCAAACGCCTTCCTTGTAGCCAATGAAGTACTTTCTTCAAATTCGGGATAGGTAAAAACTGGGAGTTTATCTTCTACAGCAATGGACCAAAATGAATCGACATCTGAGTCTTTTCTGCATTCTGATAATTGCGTATCCCAATCTGAAACTATTTTATACAATGAATCAAATCTGGATCGAAAATGATGTTTGACTTCGTCAGGCAAATAGAAAGATTCTAATGCTAACCCGAGCGCATCTTTTGTTGCATAAATTTCATCATCTGGCAGAGGTGCGCCATGCGTATTATGGTCTCTCTCCATTCCAGCACTCCCTTTCGCCATGATTGTTTTTCCAATAATGATACTGGGTTTATCCATGATTTGAGCTTTTTCAATTGCGGCCCGAATTGATTCATGATTATGCCCATCTATTTCTTGAACGTGCCAGCCAAATCCTTCAAAGACGGTAGCATAATTTGTGGAATCAGATCGCGATACACCTCCAGAAATCTGAATCTCATTTGAATCATAAAAAACAATGAGATGAGATAACCCTAAATGACCAGCCAAAGATGATGCCCCCAAGGTGATGGGCTCCTGCAAATCACCATCACTTGCAAGAACATATGTATAATGATTGACCAACCCTTCTGTATTTTTCGACTTTTCTTCCAGGACATGTCGGAGAAATGTTTCTGCAAATGCCATGCCGGTGCCCATACCAAATCCCTGCCCCAATGGGCCGGTTGTACATTCTACGCCAGAGATTTCAACTTCCGGATGTCCTGGCGTTTTACTGTGCAGCTGCCGAAATTGTTTAAGATCATCAAGACCAAGCCACCCAATCAAATGAAGTAATACATACTGGAGTGCAGATTCGTGTCCTGCAGATAATACAAATCTGTCCCGATTGAACCAATTTGGATTCTTCGGGTCAAACTGTAGATAATCTTTAAAAAGTATAGTGGCAAAATCTGATGATGACATGGGACCACCGGTGTGACCAGAATTCGCTTTTCTAACCGTGTCCATAATCAATCCTTTGATCACAGAAACAGTAAAATGATCCTTCTCTTGTGGGCTCCAGGTGGAAAAATTATCTAAATCTTTGTATTTGCTCATTTATTACTCATTCAGTTGATAAAAATCTTTTATTGTTTGTATTGGGTTATTTGCTTTAAATATTTCTGATCCCGCAACAAGGACATTCGCTCCTGCGTCTATTACTTCTTTTGCATTATGAAGTTTGATGCCTCCATCCACTTCGATTAAAACTCTATCTAAACATTTCTCATTAAGATATTTTCTAATTATAGAAATACGCTCATTGGACTCCGACAAATATCCCTGTCCACCAAACCCTGGCTCTACACTCATGATCAATACGACATCCACTTTATCCAAAATTGGAAAAATATCTGATAATGGTGTTGTAGGTTTGATCGAAACACCTACTTTACTTCCACAAGATCGAATGAGATCAATAATGCCTACCGGATCATTAGTAGCTTCAATATGAAAGGTAATATTATCTGCACCGGCCTTGGCAAAGGGCTCTACTAGTTTTTCCGGATCCACCACCATCATGTGAACATCTATAAATTTTTCTGTCTTTGGGCGAAGAGATTTTACTACTGGTGGACCAATAGTAAGGTTGGGTACAAACTGATTATCCATTACATCTACATGGATCCAATGGGCTCCCCCTTTATTGCATATTTGCAGCGCCGCTTGCAAATTGGAGAAATCTGCTGACAAGATGGAAGGGGCTAATTTAAAATTTGGGGACATTATTAAGGAGATAATTTATAAAAATGATTAGGCAATAGGATTAAGATTTAGGATATATGAACTCTACTATTTCATTAAGGTCATTATGGAGGCTACCACTTACCGGACAGGTGTGAGCTGCTCTTTCCAATTTAACCTGATCTTTATCTAAGATTGGATGTGGAAAATTTATTTTCAGCCTGATCTCTCCTATCCGTCTTGGATTAGATACCATGATCTTTTCCACTTCGGC
>CAXCBH010000106.1:0-5607 GCA_963980675.1 uncultured bacterium
TGGCTATAAGCGTCGTCCATGGTTTGAAGGTGGCCAAATGGCGTTGGCTCGTCGACTCCCGAAACGAGGGTTTACCAATCTTTTCAGAAAAGAATTTCAAATAGTGAACCTTGAAGCTATTGAAAATCTTGGTCTCGATACGGTTGATGCTCAAATTTTAGCCGATAACGGGTTAGTTCGTTCAGCGTTGAAACCAATTAAAATCCTCGCTAATGGAGAGTTAAAATTAAAAGTTACAGTTACAGCCAGTGCCTTTAGTGAATCAGCTAAAGAACAAATTGAACAAGCAGGTGGAACGGCTACAGTACAGTGATTGATAAATTTAAAAGTGTTTTTGTAATTCCTGAACTCCGTAAAAGAATTCTTTTTACTGTCAGTATCCTCATCATTGTGCGGATTGGGGCACATATTCCAATACCTGGTGTTGATGGAGAAGCCCTTGCTGGGGCATTCACTAATTTACAGAACTCCCTGTTTGGATTATTTAACACCTTTGTAGGCGGTGCATTCCAAAAGGCGTCTTTGTTTTCTTTAGGAATCATGCCTTATATTTCATCTTCTATTATAATCCAGTTGATGGGGTCTGTTATTCCTTATTTTCAGAGATTGCAGAAGGAAGGGGAAGCGGGTAGGAAAAAGATTACACAAATCACACGTTACGGAACAGTGATGTTGGCAACCATGCAGTCCTATGGTGTTGTTGCTGTTTTCCTTCCTAGCTTAACAGCAAATGGACAATCAGTTGTTATGAATCCGGGTTTCATGTTTACTTTCACCGGGATAATTAGTATGGTAACTGGGACCTTGTTCCTCATGTGGTTGGGTGAACGAATCACGGAACGCGGTATTGGGAATGGAATTTCCCTTATAATCATGGTGGGGATTATTTCAGCATTCCCAAATGTGATTTTGAGCGAAGTTACATTAGTGCGCGAAAGTGTTCGCGGGTTACTGTCAGAATTTATTTTGATGGGAATTATGTTTTTGGTCATTTGTTTCGTCGTATTACTGACTCAGGGAACTCGAAAAATTCCCGTCCAATATGCAAAAAGGGTAGTCGGGCGTAAAGTCTATGGTGGACAAAATACACATATTCCAATGCGAGTTAATACTGCTGGTGTGATGCCTATCATTTTTGCACAATCTATTATGTTTATACCCAGCACCATTTCGACCTTTTTGGGCGACAGTGAATTTGCACAATCCTTGATGGCATGGTTCTCTTTTGATCATCCATTTTATTGGGCTGTTTTTGGCTTGATGATCATTTTCTTTACTTATTTTTATACTGCCATTGCCTTTGATCCCGTTCAGGTATCTTCAACCATGAAACAGCAAGGTGGATTTATACCTGGAGTTCGTCCCGGAAAGAAAACAGCAGAATACATTGATAATATTTTGACCCGCGTAACTTTACCCGGTTCTATTGCTCTTGCATTTGTAGCTATTTTCCCATATATCCTGATGAAAACAATGAATATTAATTATGATTTGGCTTCCTTCTTTGGTGGTACAAGCTTATTGATTATCGTTGGTGTTTCCTTGGATACATTGCAGCAAATTGAATCCCATTTAATGATGCGGCATTACGATGGCTTTTTAACAAAAGGTAAAATTCGCGGACGGAGACGAATGTAATGGTTTATACAAGGTCACCACGGGAAGTAGAAAAAATTTCACGCAGTTGTCAAATTGTTGCAGATACTTTGATTATGCTAGAACCTCACATAATTACTGGTGCTCGCGTATCTGATTTAGATCAAATGGCAGAAGACTTTATCCGATCGCAAGGCGCCCGCCCGGCGTTTAAAGGCTATATGGGATTTCCAGCAACACTTTGTGTATCTATTGATGATGCAGTTGTACATGGCATTCCGGGTGATGATGTTCTAAAAGAAGGTCAAATTGTTGGTGTTGACTGTGGTGCGGAATTGGATGGATATTATGGTGATCATGCCCGTACTTTTTCCATTGGCACGGTTGATTCAAAAAAACAAAAATTAATGGATGTAACCCGAAAATCTCTGATGAAAGGGATAGAACAAGCACTCCCTGGAAATTATGTTGGTGATATCGGGAATGCTGTTCAGACATGTGCTGAAAGCAATGGGTTTTCTGTCGTAAGAGAATTGGTTGGCCATGGTATTGGAAGGGAACTCCATGAAGAGCCACAAATACCAAATTATGGGAAAGCTAAACAAGGTTACAAACTCCGTTCAGGTATGTGTATTGCCATTGAACCCATGATCAATGCTGGTGCTAAAGAAGTGTTTACTGCGAAGGATGGTTGGACAATTTTAACGAAAGATGGTCAAGCATCAGCTCATTTTGAGCATACGATTGCCATAACAAATAATGGTCCAAGGATTTTGAGTGTAGGAACCCATGGCTAAAGAACAACCCATAACAATTGATGGGATCATTAAGGAGACATTACCAAATGCCATGTTTCGTGTTGAGGTAGAGATAGGTGGTAATCCCCATGAAGTTCTGGCGCATGTCAGTGGAAAAATGCGAATGCATTTTATAAAAATTTTACCCGGAGATGTGGTGACATTAGAGATTTCACCTTATGATTTATCCCGTGGTCGTATTACATACAGACAAAAGTAGAGAAGAATGAAAGTTCGTCCATCAGTAAAGAAAATGTGTTCAAAGTGCAAGGTCATTAAAAGAAAAGGCGTTGTACTCGTAATTTGTGAAAACCCTAAACATAAGCAACGTCAAGGATAAAAGAGACCTATGGCACGTATTGTTGGTGTAGATATTCCAAGGAACAAGAAAGTTCCATATTCATTGCGGTATATCCACGGTATTGGCTTAACAACTGCACAAAAACTGTGTGTAGAAGCCAAAGTGGATCCAGATACCCGTGTTCAAGATTTAACTGAAGAGCAGGTAGTTGCACTTCGAGACGCCATTTCCAGTCTTGGCTTTATCGTTGAAGGGGAGTTACGATCTCTAACTGCGATGAACATCAAAAGGTTGAAAGATGTAGGTACCTATAGGGGTCTACGTCATCGTCGTGGTCTTCCTTCAAACGGTCAACGTACAAAAACAAATGCCCGTACACGGAAAGGTAAGAAACGCACCATTGGCTTGGGAAAGAAATAATTATTAATAAAAAGAGAGTCTATTTTGGCAGAAAATAAACCAAAAAAGAAAAAGAAAAAAAGTGCAGAGCCTCACGGTATTGCACATATTAAATCTACATTTAATAACACCCACGTTACGTTGACCGATATGCACGGAAATGTGATTGTTTGGGAAAAAGCTGGTACTTCTGGGTTTAAAGGCTCAAGAAAAAGCACAGCTTATGCCGCAACAATGGCAGCAGATAAAGCAGCTTTAGCTGCGATAGCTTTGGGATTATCCAGCGTAGATGTTTTGGTGAAGGGTCCAGGATCTGGACGTGAATCCGCTATTCGTGCTTTGGCTGTGGCCGGTTTACAGATCACAAGCATTAAAGATGTGACACCATTGCCTCATAATGGGTGCCGCCCCCCAAAACGAAGACGAGTATAAGGAGATTTAATGGCTAAAACACAAACCACAAAAGGTAAAATTGTACGGAAATTTGGAGAAAATATTTTTGGAAATCCAAAATATGATCGCCTTTTGAATCGAAAACCTTATGCACCAGGACAACACGGACAGGGACGTCGGTCTAAATTATCGAATTATGGAACTCAACTCAGGGAAAAGCAAAAGATAAAATTCATGTATGGCCTTTTGGAAAAACAATTCAAATTGAATTTTGTAAAAGCAGATAAAATGAAAGGTGAAACTGGCACAAATATGCTCCAATTATTGGAAAGTCGATTAGATAATGTTGCATACCGTCTTGGATTTGCACCTTCTCGCCCTGCCGCACGCCAGTTAGTGAGCCATAAACATTTTCTCGTGAATAATAAAGTTGTAAACATTCCATCCTACATCGTGAAACAGGGAGATGTGATCGAAGTTCGTGATAAAAGTAAAAAAATGGATATCATTCTTGAATCCATGCGTCGAATTAAAGGAGACATGGATCTTTCATGGCTCGAATTAGATAAAGCAAAACTACGCGGGACCTTCGTTGCTGTTCCCGATAGAGATGAAATGCAATTGACTGTAAATGAACAGTTAGTTGTGGAATTATATTCAAAATAATTGAAATAGGGAAAACACTTCATGGCTACTAAAGCAATAGAACTCAAAGTTAATTACAATGATGAAGTAAATGATGGAAATACAGGTACATTCGTTGTTCAACCACTAGAACGTGGGTATGGTACAACACTGGGAAATGCAATGCGTCGCGTATTGTTAACAAGCATACCCGGTGCGGCAATCACTCACGTTAAAATTGATGGTGTACAGCACGAATTTTCTTCTTTGAAGGGTGTGAAAGAAGATGTTGCAGATATCATTATGAACCTAAAAAAAATTAGGTTCAAGTTAATGGATAACACACCGGATAAAGTAACACTAACCCTGAAAGGTAAAAAAGTATTTACTGCACAAGATATTCAGGATGCTAGTGATCAGTATAATATACTGAATCCTAATGAGTACATTACTGAGATCAATTCAAAAGGAAAATTAGAATTAGAATTACGGATTGGTATCGGAAAAGGATACGTTCCATCAGAAGAAAATGACTTACCAAATCTTACCGTAGGCACCTTATCAATCGATAGTATTTTTAATCCTGTCACAAATGTAACATTTGATGTTCGTCCTGTCCCAGGTGCAAAAGAACCCATCGAGATTTTAACGGTTGATTTAGAAACAGATGGTTCTATTACTGCAAAAGATGCTATGTCTTATTCAGCGACTTATCTTCGTGAACATTTAAAATTCATTGAGGCTATATCTAATCCTTCTGTTTTGGAGATATCTGATGGTGTATCAGAAGAAACAATGGAATTAAGGAAGCTCCTGAACCAGACAATTGACGAAATGGAATTATCAGTACGAAGTTACAATTGCCTGCAAGCTGCTGGTATCAAATACATTCAAGAATTAGTTAGCAAAGAAGAAAATCAAATGTTGAAATACAAAAACTTTGGTCGAAAATCGTTAACTGAATTAGTCGAAAAATTGGATACAATGGGTCTTCATTTCGGCATGGAAGTTGAAAAAATTATGGCAGAAGAAGGCTAAAACAATGAGACACAATAAAATCGGACGAAAATTGGGTCGCAAGACAGCTCATCGGAAGGCACTGATGTCGAACTTGGCATCTGCATTAATTACACATAAAAAGATTAAAACCACCGATGCAAAAGCTAAGGAACTCCGAATGTTTATTGAACCACTTGTAACATTCGCTAAAAGGGGCGATATACATGCGCGACGTCAGGTTCTGAAAAGGATTAGACATAAGACCATAGTTCGTGAGTTATTTGATACAGTGGGGCCGGCATTTTCTAATCGTGATGGTGGGTATACGCGTATCACCAAATTAGGATTTCGTGATAATGACTGTGCACCTATATCTATAATAGAATTCGTAGATATGGTTGGTGAATTGGCACCCCATAGTGAATCCGAAGATTAGGCTAATAAATTAAGTTGAATAATTAAGTGAACCGTAATAGGAACACAGCGAGAAGGGCAACA
>CAXCBH010000107.1:0-5589 GCA_963980675.1 uncultured bacterium
TCTAACATCTTCAGTGCAAAAGATGGAGATGTTTTATAACCATCATAAAAATGTTCCGCGTCAAAGATGATACGCTTCCCTTCCTTAACCAAAAAAGCAACCGATCTTTCTATCAGTTCTGCATTTTCATCTTCTTCTAAACCGAGCCCTTTTTCTGAATGAAGTTGCCAAGTTTTACCAAAAATTGTTATAATCGGTGTTTCAGCTTTTAAAAGAGCATTCAAATTAGGATCTGATTCAATTTTATCTGGCCAACGTGCTGTAGATCCAAAAGAACAAACTTGTGCCTGTTTCAGATTTAATTCATGGCATCGCCGGAAAAACTCCTGGTCACGCGGATTGCTACCGGGCCAACCTCCTTCCAATATATTAATCCCAAAATCATCTAATTTATCCGCAATACGAAGCTTATCATCAACGGATAAATTGACGCCTTCACCTTGAGTTCCATCTCGAAGAGTTGTATCAAATAATTCAATCATTTTTAATTGTTCATTTATCATGTTGTAAATAGCCAAGGATGTTTTTTCTGGTAATTTGTCTCAAATGCTCTTATCCCTTCTGCATGGGATAAGGTCAGGCCAATTTCGTCCAACCCATTCAATAATGCATCTTTCCTGAATTTTTCTAGTTCAAAAACTAATGTATTGCCGGAAGGGTCAATTAATGACTGCTCATCTAAATTCACCATTAAAGCAAACTCAGGTCTAGACTCAGTTTTATTAAAAAGAGATAAAATATTTTCTTCGTCTAACGTGATTGGTAGGATTCCGTTTTTGAAACAATTATTATAAAAAATGTCTGCAAAACTTTCTGCTATAAGCGTCTTGAAACCATAATCTGCCAAAGCCCAAGGAGCATGTTCACGGCTGGAGCCACATCCAAAATTTTCACGAGTTAATAAAATCGATGCACTTTTATATCGATTTTGGTTTAAAACAAAATCTTGATTTAGAGGGCGGTTACTGCAATCCTGGCCTGGCTCACCATGATCCAAATACCGCCATTCATCAAACAAGTTTGGACCAAAACCAGTCCGGTGAATAGATTTTAAAAACTGTTTTGGGATAATCGCATCAGTATCAATATTGGCACGATTTAATGGCGCTACAACACCAGTAAATGTTTGAAATTTTTCCATCTTAATTATTCCAATTAGTTGTCACATTAACAAAATGACCTTTAATTGCAGCAGCAGCGGCCATGGCAGGGCTCACCAAATGTGGCCGCCCGCCTTGTCCCTGGCGTCCTTCAAAATTCCGGTTCGATGAGGATGCGCAGCGTTCACCCGATTCTAAACGATCCGCATTCATAGCCAAACACATAGAACAGCCGGGCTCCCGCCATTCAAAACCTGCATTCAAGAATATCTTATCCAGACCTTCCTTTTCCGCTTGGTCTTTTACAGGGCCAGACCCAGGAACAACCATAGCCAATTTGATAGAATCAGCAATTTTTTTACCTTCAACTACTTTTGCAGCTTCCCTTAAATCTTCAATTCTCGAATTTGTACAGGACCCGATAAATATTTTATCCAACAATATATCTTTTATAGATTCTCCCATTTCTAACCCCATGTAATCCAATGCTGGTTGAAATTTTCCATTAGTTGAAAAAGGGATTTCACTTTCAACATCTACAACTAATTCAGGTGATGTTCCCCAAGTAACCATAGGATTTATATCGTTTGCATTTATTTCAATTGTTTTATCAAATGCAGCATCTTCATCACTTTGTAGAGTTTTCCAATATTCACGAGCTTGTTTCCATAATTCACCTTTAGGAGAAAATGGTTTCCCATGTACATAGTCCAAAGTTGTTTGATCCACAGCGATTAAACCCGCGCGCGCACCAGCTTCAATGGTCATATTGCAAACTGTCATTCGCCCTTCTATGGATAATGCTTTTATAGCACTGCCGCCAAATTCGATTGCATAGCCTGTGCCCCCAGCTGTACCAATTTGGCCGATAATAAATAAAATTAGATCTTTTGCAGTGATGCCTTGTTTCAATTTACCATCAACTTTGATGAGCATGTTTTTTGATTTTTGCTGAACCAAACATTGGGTTGCCAGTACATGCTCAACTTCTGATGTACCAATTCCAAATGCCAAAGCACCTAAAGCACCGTGAGTTGATGTGTGAGAATCTCCACAAACGATAGTCATACCGGGAAGTGTCAATCCCTGCTCTGGGCCAATCACATGAACAATGCCCTGATTCGGATCCGACATTTTAAATTCTTTGATTTGAAAGGAATCACAATTCTTGCCCAGTGTATCCACTTGTAATTTTGAAATGGGATCTTCAATCCCTTGATCTCGATCCTTAGTTGGAATATTATGATCAGGAACCGCCACATTTGCTTCGGTTCGCCACAAGGAACGATTTGTCAAACGCATTCCATCAAATGCTTGGGGTGATGTCACTTCATGAATAAGTTGCCGATCAATATACAGGAGACTGGTCCCATCCTCATTTTCACGGACAAGGTGACTCTCCCATAGTTTGTCAAATAATGTTTTTCCGCTCATGCTTTAAACAGTTTCAGTGATTTCTTCAAAGACGTTTTCCATATTTTTCAAGGATTCATAATGATTGAGCGCTTGTAAATATGCTTTTGCGCTGGCGCGAATTGTATCAGTTGAAACACCTTTTCCAGAATAAGCGCTATCTTGAATTTTTATTCGTACAGTTACTTCACCCTGGGCACCCTTCCCAGCTGTAACAGATCGAACTTGATAATGCTCCAACTTTGCCATTTCTTGAAAATTTATGGCACGATTAATAGCACGGAAACAGGCATCAACCGGTCCATCACCTGTTGCTGATTCCTCATGCATTTTTTCTTCTGTCTTAATTCGAACCGTTGCGGTTGCAATGGTAGTGGTTCCTAAATTAACATGAAAATAATCCAAAGTATAAAATCCAATTTCACTTTTGGCTTCATCTCCCATTAAAACTCTTAAATCTTCATCAAATATTTCTTTTTTCTTATCAGCCAGGAGGACAAAGCGTTCGTAGATATTTCCCATTTTTTCATCGCTAATTTCATAACCTAATGCTTTCAATCTAGATGATAATCCATGGCGGCCGGAATGACGCCCCAAAACGATTTTATTATTCACTATCCCAACAGATTCCGGTGTCATAATTTCATAAGTATCTCTGTTTTTTAGCATTCCATCCTGATGGATACCGGACTCATGGGCAAATGCATTTTCACCAACAATAGCCTTGTTCGGTTGTACAAGCATCCCCGTAAAACCAGAAACCATTCTGCTGGCATTATAAATTTCTTCTGTATTGATATCTGTATGAAAATTCCAAAAATTGGAACGGACATTCAACGACATAACAAATTCTTCCATACTGGCATTACCGGCACGTTCACCAATTCCATTGATGGTACATTCAACCTGCCGGGCACCATTAGCCACAGCAAAAAGTGAGTTCGCCACAGCTAACCCAAGATCATTATGACAGTGAACACTAATCACCGCTTGGTCTATATTGCTTACGCGAGATTTTAATTCTGCAATCTTTGCGCCGAATTCTTCAGGCATTGTATATCCAGTCGTGTCAGGAATATTGACAGTGGTTGCACCAGCATCAATAACCGCTTCAATAATTTCGCATAAATAGCCAATATCTGTACGCCCGGCATCTTCTGCAGAAAATTCCACATCATCTGTAAATGTTTTTGCATACTGAACTGCATCGGTGGCCATTTTTAAAATAGTAGCTTGTTTTTGCGGTAGGGATTTTCCGTAGCGTGCTGATTCAAATTTTCCATTAATATGAATATCGGATGTCCCAATAAAGGTGTGAATTCGAGAACGGTCAGCCCCTTTCAAGGATTGATAACAGGCATCAATATCTCCATCAATCGTCCGAGCCAATCCAGTGATAATTGCATTCACAGAATCTGCAATTCGCTGAACCGCTTCAAATTGACCTTGAGATGAAACGGGGAACCCTGCTTCAATCACCTCCACATTTAATCGTTCAAGCTGTTTTGCAATTTCTACTTTTTCAAACACATTCAAAGATGCGCCTGGTGCTTGTTCACCATCACGTAACGTGGTATCAAAAATAATTATTTTTTCACTCATGCTTATTCCCTTACAAGTTCACGAGAATCTAAAATAGACTTATCCGTTTGTTGAAACGCATGAATTATTTCATCTCTCATTCCGTCAGTTGTAACAATTGTTGAATCTGTCGAAGCAATATCGATCGTTCTAATTCCATTTTCCAAAACAGATTCAATGGCGTTATTTAGCCGATGCGCTGCTTCCGGTTGGTTTAATGTGATTTCCATCATCATAGCTACAGAACATATCATCGCAATTGGATTTGCTTTATTTTGTCCGGCAATTTCCGGGGCGGTGCCATGAACAGGTTCGTACATGGCGTGTTTTTCTCCGATACTGGCCGATGGCAACATCCCAAGACTGCCTGTAATCATGGCAGTAATATCACTTAAAATATCTCCAAATAAATTTTGGGTTACAATCACATCAAATTGTTTGGGATCACGAACCAGTTGCATAGCTGCATTATCCACATACATATCTGATAATGGGACATCCTGATAATCTTTATGAACTTCATGGACCACATCCCGCCAGAATTGCGAGCTGTCTAGAACATTTGCTTTATCAACCGATGTAACATGTCCATTTCGTTTTCGAGCTAATTCAAATGCAACTTTGGCAATGCGTTCAACTTCATATTTTTTATATCGTAATGTATTAAATCCTTCATGTTTATCATGTCCGCGGGGCTCACCGAAATAAATTCCACCGGTCAGTTCCCTGACAACCATGACATCAGATCCAACAATAACATCTTTTTTCAAAGATGATGCATCTGCAAGAGGTGCAAAAATTTTTGCTGGACGAAGATTGGAAAAAAGACCAAGCACTTCACGGAGTTTCAATAATCCCTTTTCAGGTTTTTTTTCTTGGGGAAGGTTATCCCATTTAGGACCACCCACAGCACCTAGAAGTACTGCATCAGATTCTAGACAGGACTGGAGTGCAGATTCGGTAATGGGCTCGTTAAACTGATCAAGAGATGCGCCTCCGGCAAATTCTGATTTGATTTCAAAATTCAAGCCATGTTCACTACCAACCAAATCCAATACAGCCAAGGCAGCATCCATCACTTCCGGGCCGATCCCGTCTCCTGGAAGTGTGGTTATTTTAAAGGTTTTCATTTCAAGAATTCCAAAAATCTATAGATTTTCAGGACGGAGTTGACGGAGCTGTTTCCCGGCAATCCACATTTCCTGATTATTAACTTCTGCTAATTCTTCTTCCAATCCTACGCGATAATCAGATTTTGAATTTGATTCAATGGAACGCCGTGCTTCTTCGCCACTCAACACTTTTTGATAACAGTCTTCAATAACCGGCTTTAAGGTATCTCGGAATTTGGGTGCCCAGTCCAAAGCTCCCCGTTGTGCGGTTGTTGAACAATTGGCATACATCCAGTCCATTCCGTTTTCCGCAACAAGTGGATAAAGGCTTTGTAATGCTTCTTCAATAGTCTCATTATAGGCTTCGGATGGGGAATGTCCAT
>CAXCBH010000108.1:0-5584 GCA_963980675.1 uncultured bacterium
GACAATTTGATCGAAGATTATAATAATGATGGTGTTTATTCAATCGCTTATGAATTTGAAGATAGAGGCAATGGGATCTGGGATCCGGAAGAACCGTACTTTGATATTAATGGAAATGAAGTATTTAATAATAGTGAACCCTACCAGGATCGGAATTGTAATGAAATTTGGGATGATGCTGAACCCCGAGTGAATAATGAATCAGATTGTGCAGGTATCGGAACATTTACTGAAGATGCAGATGGTGGATTTTGTGATAGAGGAAATAAAATTTATGACTTGGATGAAGAATATATATCAAAGGATACTGACGGAGACGGAACACTAGAAGAATATTTTTATGTTTTAGGTGATAAGCCCAATAATCTGATTGTTGATTATACTGATTCTGAAAATCCCGCTGTTTTGTTAGAAATTAATTTGGGGGATGACATCATCGATCGTTGGGGACGAGAATATTTTGATTTAATAGAGTCCATTGAGTTCAATGATCTTAAACAGCAGTTTGTGGATGATGTTGATTCGTTAGTTACGTTGTTTACACGTGAAAAAATTGGTCATATTAATGGGGGATCACTTTCACCAGATGACTATTATATAACGAAGTCCGAGTGGCTTAAAACTAGTGGAAGTGGATCAGAACGTTTTTATAATTACCACATTTTCCACGAGCCGAAACATTTAAACCAGGTTGTTTACCCATCTTATTTTCTCCCAGTTGGCTTCTATTTTCAGCCCAAAGAAATCAATAACGGATTTTGGAGTGGGCAAAACCTTGAAAGTGAAGTTCTTTATTATACACATGAAGGTTCGCTGCGGGATGGTGAGCATGTGGACACTGCATATTACGATACCACCGATATTGCAGTTTATTTTATTGAGAAAAGTTACGATGTTGAATCATCCAGTGTGACTGTTCCTGCAGCTATTAAAACTTTTGAATCCTACACTAATGGGTCTTTTGAGTGTCTTGCAAGTGGTTCTATAGTGTCGGATGGGAATGAATGTCCACCGGCTGATACGACATTCACCGAATGTTTTAAAGTTACCCAAATTATGACAATGACAATGCTGGGAAGCGGTGTTGAATTTGGTCAACGAACAGAATCGTGGCTAGCATATAAAAAAGGCCTAGTGAAAAGTGAAATATATATTCGTTGGACTGAACACCCCTATAACTCTGACTGGACACAAAATGGTCCTCCAGATGAAAATAATGAAGCATGGGTTGGCTTGAATAAAATTGAATTAACGTCGCTTGATGTAACACCAAGCTCGGGAGTTTTTAGAAAATTAACTCAACCTGTTCATACTATTGAACTTCGTGATATAGGTAATCATCCGGATTTTGATTTTGAGCCTTTACGCGTTAGTGCTCAAAAAGGGATACAAACCATCGATCTAATGGAGTTAACAGAATGATGAAACTGAAAAATATTTTCATGTTCTTGTTCCTTATTTCTTTTGGGCTTGCCGGTACGGATGGAACTATCCGCGGAAAAATCACAGATGTAAATGGTGCGACTCTTCCTGGTGCGAATATCATTATTCCAGAACTAAGCATGGGCGCAGCGGCGGATATGGATGGTAATTATTTAATCCTCAATATTCCTGTGGGTAAATATGATGTTGTTGTCCAAATGATTGGATATAAAAAAACAACAATGAAAGGCGTCACTGTTCTGATGGACCAAACAGTATGGCTTAATTTCAAACTGGAAGAAGAAATTGTAGAGGGTGAAGAAGTGGAAGTGATAGGTGAGAGGCCTCTAGTGGAGAGAGGAAAAACCTCCAAAAAAGTCACCGTAAGTAAAGAAGCAATTCAAGCTTTACCTATTCGTGATTTAACTGAACTCTATACTTTACAATCCGGTGTGGTAAAGGTTGAAAGTAGGGAGAGATCAGTTCCTGGTCACGAAGAGCGAGGTATTGAAGAGATTCATGTGAAAGGAGGCCGGTCGGGGCAGATTGCGTATATGATGGATGGTATGTATTTGCGGAATCCGATCTTTGGTTCTATCGGATCTGGCACTAGGCTAAACCTATTTGCTGTAAAAGAATTTGATTGGATGGAAGGTGGATTCAATGCTGAATATGGTGATGCCCAGTCTGCTGTATCAAACTATCATACCAATTCGGGTGGAAAACAAATCACCTATAATATCAAGTTTGAAACAAGTCAGGTTGGTGCCTTGATCAATGCTGCCATGGGTAAAACCCAGGAAAATGAAAACTTTGATCTCATCCGTGGTTATGACGATCTGAATATTGGTATTGGGGGACCTATTCTAGGGATTCCCAAACTCTCTTTCTGGATTTCAGGGCAATATACAAATGAAGATAATTACAGTGTTTATGAATTTGATGATAGAGTTTTTACTCTTCATAATGGAGATTATTTTTATAGAACCGATGCGGATCTAACTGCAAACCTGGAAAATATTACAAATAATCAAAAAGCACTTGTTTATCCTTGGGATAATGTGGCGGGTTTCCGCGGATTTGGATTTAGTGAGACCTGGGATGTTTTTGCAAAATTGACCTATAAGTTAACGAATAAACTCCGATTCCATGGTGCTTATTGGCAGGTTGGGAACCATCGTCAATCTTTTAATCCAACGTATTTATATTGGGATGAAGGGCGAAATGAACTTTTTCGTGATACGTATAGATTTAATTTCGAAGTAAATCACTCCTTGACCCAAAGAACATTTTATACAATAAGAACATCAAGATTTACACAGGATCAATTCCAGGGAGTTCGTTGGCGGGATAATGATTCAGACGGCTATCCAAACTGGTTTGAATGGCGTCATCCAGCTGGTTATAAAGATATCTCTGATCCAGAAAATGGTAAAGTGATTCCTTATAGTATTGGGGAAGATGGAGACACAATTCGATATACCAATGTAGATGGGCGCACGGGTTGGTACCATGGTGCAGAGCCTGGTTTATACAGCTGGGAAATGGCAGAGAATTTCAAAGATCAAAATGGGAATGGTGTTTGGGATGCGGGAGAAGACTTTACAGATACTAATGAAGATGGTTTGTGGAACGGCCCGGAATTGATTAAACCATTACTCCAGCGGGATGGCAGCCATTGGCTTGAGCCGGAAATGTACGAAGACCCGGAGCTTTTTTATGATTATCGTTCTGTGGAACTTCGCTACCAAAATGCGCCAGGATACTTTAGAGCACCAATGAATCAAAGTTTTATTCCCGGAGTTCCTAATCCTTATTACTATATGCCTAATTATGCTGAAGGTGGTATTGCTTGGGATGAGGGCCGAACATTTGGTGGTCACGATGTTTTTTATGCAGATTCTCGTGCTATTACAGATGAAATACGGTTTGATCTCACATCGCAGATCACTGATAAATGGAAAGTAAGAACCGGCATAGACTATAAATACCATAAACTCAATTTTTATGAAGTCCAGGCACCATGGCTCGGTGCTGGTGCCTATATACAAACATTTGCTGAATTTTGGGAAGATACGGGTCCGGATGGTAAGGTTCTTGGAGATTCTGATTATTTAGAAGCGGATGAGGGTGAAGGTAATGGCCGCTGGGATAAAGGCGAAAAGTTTACAGATGCAAATAACAATGGTCAATGGGATGAATTTCGTGAACCGGAAGAACTCTCCGCCTATATCCAAAACACATTTGAAGTACCTTGGATGGTGATTAATTATGGTATCCGGATTGATATGGTAAACTATAATACACAGATCTGGGGTATGCCACCACCCCTTCAAGATTCTTTAGGAATCTATAGTCCCGGCAATCCATATTTTTATTCTGACTTGAATGATAATAATATCTGGGATGAAGATGAGAGTTACTCCGATATTGCTGGGCTACCTCGTCAAAAGGTATTCCTAGAGCAATCTGGTTGGTTTTATAAGATTAGTCCACGGCTTGGGTTCAGCCATGTGATCACAGACAAATCAACTTTTACATTTAATTATGGTTTATACTACCAAACACCGGTATACCAAAATATATACCTGAATACAAACAGGCTCGAAGATCCAGAAGATTTATTCGAAGAGGGAGAAGGTCAGGTTGGGAATGCAACTATGGGCGCAGAAAGAACGCAAGATTATTCTGTGGCCTTTAATGTACAAGTGGGGGAAAGTTGGGCCTACTCTTTTGGAGCATGGGTTAGAGACATGGACCAAATGACACGTTATAGTCACGAGCGTTCCGGAGTTTATACGTACCAGATTTCCACCAATGGAGACTATGGTTCAGCGAGAGGACTTGATTTAACGCTTGAATGGCGAAGGGCATCTTTTGGGTCCCAACTTCAATATACATACTCGATCTCCAAAGCAAACAGCGAATATGCCTGGGCCAGTATCAGTGGGCAATATGTAGACGCTCCGAGCCAAGAATTTATCACGTATTTTGATAGGCCACATGGTTTAACCTACTATGCCTATACCATGTTACCATACGGAATCCAGGCGGGGTTAACTGCTAATTACCAAAGCGGCTACCCCTACACACCCATCATTTTTCGTGGGAAAGATCCTGTGGCAGATGCCAGAAATCGTAATTCAAAACGGGGACCTGGTTATAAGAATGTAAATGTTTCATTTTCTAAATATCTCAAGGTTATGAATCATAAAATTGCTTTAGGATTGAATATTTTTAATGTCCTGGATTTAAGAAATCCTGTTGATGTTTATCCAATGACAGGTAAACCTGATGATCCGGGAACCTATTATACCGATTATGTAGGACTTCCCGGTACGGATCCCAGCGGTCAAGGTAAGTATGCAAATAAATCCAGTGCTTATTATGACAGGCCTTGGCGATTGTCATCCCCTCGAGAAATTAACTTTTTTGTCCGAATCGATTTCGATTGAAATAAATGAAATATAATTATCTTTTTCATATTTTACTATTAAGTGCATTACTTGCTATAGATAAGACCTATGTGCAGCAACATAAGCCCAGTATTGATCCATTTCGTCAATCGAGCGCCGCAAAGATCGGCGATAATCCATTTCCTCCAAATCCCATGGGGGACCGTGCCAAAGGATATGTAGATCAGGGGCGTGTCAAAACAGCCATTACCAATTATGGTAGTTTTATCAATTGGGATGCTCACCCTTCCGGTATCTGGGGTGATTATTCTTATTTGCCGGCAGTTTCATTTATTGCAGGGGTTCCGGGTCATTCAAATACAGCAAATTATACTTGGGAGGCCCTTGAAACCGTTGTAGATGAAGAAGGTATTCCAAAATATAGTTTATGGTCATCAACCAATGCCTATGAAGCCTGGTATCCAACTTCCGGCGACACTGTATTTAAGGGATTTCTTTTTGATTTGGGCAATGATGAAGGGGTCTATCTTCCCGATAATGAAAAATCATCATTGGAAGAATTTGATTCCGATAGACTATTCATGTTTGATCATGAAAATCATAAAATTATATTAAGTACTTTTGGTGAATTGGATCCTAGTAATTCAAGCACGCGTATTGGGTTTATTTATCCCTGGGCACTTCGACCTAAATTGATCAGCCGCGAAAGTAGTTTTGATTTTATATCGGAAGAGCGTCGTGTAGGG
>CAXCBH010000109.1:0-5530 GCA_963980675.1 uncultured bacterium
TATCTCCATTTTTTCGGATGGTTGCCTTTACCAACATTCGTTTTTCCAAAATAAAGTCACCTGCTGCGACCTGGGTTAAACGAGGAAAAAGGTCATTTTTGGTTACTTTGGCTAAGAATCCCAAGTCGCCTAAATGGATGCCAAGAATTGGGGTTTGGTGATGTCCCATTGCTCGGGCTAATGAAAGGAATGTGCCATCACCACCTAACGCCAACATAAAATCCAGTGAACCTATGTCATCCCTGGATGTGATTGCAGGCCGGGTATGATCAGTGCAATTCTCGTCCTTTAAGATACGTGTCGTCAGATGGGCGATCAACCCATTTTCATCCGCCCAGGATACGATTTTTGGAAAAGTTTCCCAAAAGGAATCCTTCTCCGTATTCCCCCAAATTCCGAATGTTTTGAGTGGAATCATTCAAAGTCCCTCTCGATAATCTCACCTTCACTATTTTTGATCAATTCTTGCACTTTTTGTTCTGCATGTTTCAATTGATCCTGGCAGGATTTAATTAGGGTCATCCCTTCTTCAAACCATTCCAAGCTTTGTTCTAAAGTAGCTTCTCCGGATTCCATACTATCCACAAGGGTTTCCAACCGTTCCAATGATAGTTCAAATGAGGTTTGGTTTTTTTCTTTTTTCATGTTAAAAATTACATGATTTAATAGTTGGGATGATCGGTTGTTTTTTCTGCGCCAAATGAGCCGTTACCTGTTTTCAAGGAAAAAGAATCCCCGATAGAAATATCAACTGCATTTCGAATAAGGTCACCATTTTTCATCAATGCGATAGCATACCCGCGATCTAATACCTGGTTGGGTCCGAGACTGGTTAATTGTTTCTGGAGCGCTTCTGTTTTTTCACTAAAATGGTTTTGAGTAGTTGATATTCCATGGCGCAATCGCTGATGAAATTGGGTTAATCTTTCAACCTGTCTTTGAATCTTTTTTTGAGGCTGCTGATTTGATATTCTAGCTTCCAGGTGATCGGTCAGAACCCAAGCTTGTTCTATATCCCTTTTTAAAACTCTTTTGAATCCTTTTTCTATTTCTCTTAGTAAAGTCATTATATCTTTCAATGGTGTCGTTGCAAGTTCTGCAGCAATAGATGGTGTGGGTGCCCGGAGATCTGCAACAAAATCAGCAATAGTAAAATCCGTTTCGTGGCCCACAGCAGAAATGATTGGGATAGTTGATCCAAAAATTGACCTAGAAACAATTTCCTCATTAAAAGACCAAAGATCTTCAATGGAACCACCTCCACGCCCAACAATAATAACATCAACTAATCCATAATCATTAAACTCTTGGATAGCATTAGAAATATCTTGAGCAGATCCATCTCCCTGGACTTTTGTAGATCGAACCAGAATATCCACTTGAGGTGATCTGCGATTTAAAACATTTAAAATATCTTGTAAGGCTGCACCAGATCCTGATGTAATAACACCAATTTTTCGGGGGAATTTTGGGATGGGATTTTTATGGATCGCATCAAATAATCCTTCTTCAGATAACGTTTTTTTTAATGCTTCAAACGCTTTAAATAGATCACCAAGCCCGGCTGGTTCCATTCGCGATACAATCAGTTGGACTTGTCCGCGTTGTTCATAAATGGAAACAGAGCCCAACACACGTATTTCCATACCATCACTTGGCTTGAATTTCAAATATTGATTGTTGCCACGAAACATGGCACATTGCATTTCACCGCGACCGTCTTTCATCGTAAAATACATGTGGCCTGATGAAGGATGATAATGAAAATTAGAAATCTCACCAGTAACCCAAATATCAGAGAAGGAGCCTTCCAATAGAAAGCGTATTTGTGCATTCAATTCAGATACAGTGTATTGATTCCGAAGTTCAGGCATAGGTCAATATGTCCTTTTGGGACGTTAAAATCAATGGCCGGCTTTAAATCAACCGGTCAATAATGAATATTACTTCTTTTTCTTATGGCGATTGGCACGCAGACGTTTTTTACGTTTATGCGTATTCATCTTTTTCTTTTTTCTTTTTTTACCGCTTGGCATTTGTTTTCCGTTTATTTATTAATGAGTTCGTTCACACGTGAACGCATCAGTTTACTAGGTTTAAAGGTAGGTACAAATCGTTCAGGAAGGTAAACCGCCTCACCTGTTCCAGGATTACGAGCTTTTTTTGGCATTCGATGTTTTATCCCAAATGTCCCAAACCCACGAAGTTCCACACGATTATTATTGGCTAAGGATTCAATAATAGTTCCCATCACTCCATTCATAACTGTTTCCGTTTCTACTTTGGTCAGTCCGGTAGCTTCTGATACGATATCTACGATTTCTTGTTTTGTCATTTTTATTCTCCTGGCGTAGTTACGCCCAATAATGTTTATCCTTCTTTCACCCAGATAACTAATTTTTGTCCAGGATGAATTAAGTGAGAACCATATTTCATATTATTCCAGCGTCGAATTTTGTTGGCCCGCGTTCCAAAATCTTCAGCAATTTGACCTAATGTATCTCCACGCTTAACTTTGTAGTTTCGTTTAGAATGTCCAGGAGGTCCACCATTAGCGCCATTACCAAAAACACGTACACCCTTTAATGGTATTTTTAGTTTTTGGCCGACCCGAACCTTGTTCCGATTCCTGATTTTATTGACTGCTGCGAGATCATGAATGGATACATTATATTTTTTAGAAATCGTCCATAAGCTTTCACCGTATCTAACCCGATGTTGAACAAATTGGGGAGCAAATCGTTCATCTGCAGGGATTTTATTCCATGCAGCCAGAAATCCATCTTTTTTACCCATGGGTAATTTCAACGTATAATATCCTTCTGAAGGCGTTGCAGATTGACGTAATTCTGGATTGTATTCACGAATCACTTTCGCTTTGATGCCTGCTACTCGAGCTAGAACTGCCAGATCAGCACTTTTCTCTAAAACAACTTCTTCAAACTGAAAGGGTTGAGCTTTTGGTAGTTTGAATCCATAGAGACCAGGTGTTTTCGCAATGATAGCAGCGGATAAAAAATAGGGAATATAATTCCTAGTTTCTCTCGGTAAGGATTTAAGTTGCCAAAAATCATAGGTTTGATGAAGTTTGGATGCCCGTAGAACTCGTCCTTCCCCGCAATTATAAGCTGCAAGTGTTAAGTACCAATTATCAAATAAATTATTTAGGTCCTTTAGGTATCGACATGCAGCATGGGTGGCTTTAACGATGTCTCGCCTTTCGTCCCTGTACCAATCCCTGTTTAAGCCATATTGTTTTCCTGTTGAATAAATGAATTGCCACATACCAGATGCATTTGCATGACTATAAGCTTTGGGATTTAACCCTGATTCTACCATAGCCAGATAAATAAATTCTTCAGGCATTTCATGCTCTGCTAAAATAGGCAAAATAAGGTCCTTATATTGCATATAACGTTTTAACCAAATTTCAAATTGCTTACGTCCTTTGGTTTGAAAATAATTAATAAATTGATCCACTTGTTTATTTCGCACAAGAGGAATATGCCCATCCCGGTCATCCACCACAGTGAATTTGGTATCCCCCATTTCAATTTCAATTGCTTCTGTGATATCGGTTCGAATCCTTTCAGCCATACCAGGTGCATCAACATGTTGAACAGTCACAAGTTTTGTGGTATAAAGGTTTGTAAATGTTCTATTGAATCGCTCGAATTCTTCTTTATCTTCCAAGTTCATTTCACCAATTTGGTCCGCTTCCATCAATAGTTCAAAAATTCGGCTGAGATGATAGATTACCTCCAAAGTATCACCGTGGTAATCTGAGATCACCGCTTCTGCCATGAAGTTTTTTGAATCTCTCAGGATAGCTGGGTATCGATTTCGGGATTCATCCAAAGTCGCTATACTGTCAGTCTTAGTAGGTACAGTAGTGGTTAACGATGCCTCAGTAGGGAAAGACATGGCCCATGACCCGGATATATATCCGAGCCAGATGGCAAGGTGTAGAATGGTGCTAAAGGTTTTAATCAAAGGGATTTAGACGAAATACTGCGGGCGAACTTAGAATGGAACTCTGGGTTTATACAAGACCTTCCATTCTCATTTTATTAACTATTTTAGTTTTGTTGAATTCAGACATAAACGAAATGATTTTAATATTTCATTTCTAACTTTTCACTTGAGCATTCAAAATAATGACTTTAGATTTAAATTCATCGGTATTTGATAAGTGGGGCATTTCTTTTATTGAATAAATCATAAACTTCGCTTCACCTTGCATACATGACAATGCCAGCCGAAACAATAATGGCTCTTTAAATAAAGTAATCCCTGAGCAATGTGGAAGTATCTTAATTGTTTTCGAGTCAAATTATTCCCAAATAATCGATTTAAACTACCATAAGTGTTTGGTAATTGTAGTTTAGTCCATCGTTCAAAATAGGAAAAATAATCAGATTGAGATTTCCCGGCTATAGCAGGGTAATGAACATTCCCGCACCACTCTACCCAAGTTGTCTCTCCAAATCCATAGTCTTCAAAACCCTGTTTCACTTGCTGCAAGGTCAAGTCATCTGGTGTATCCATAAAATAGTCAAAGCTCCATTGAGCGATGCGTTTAATGATGCGTTGAGGATGGCGCGCAGGCATGGTTCCTGCACGATGCCAATGGTATGAAGATGAAAAATGTATAAAGGTTTTAACCCAAGTATCTTTTGAAATATTTTTTTTGATATATGGGAATATTATTTCCCCTAGTTTTCTATATAGTTGTCTGTTTTCCCCAGCACCAAAATTAACCAATGATTCAATAAAAACCCGTTTTCGCTTTTCCTTTACACTTTTTTTGAAAAATAATACTTTTTCATCCCACCGTTTCAACCCGAAATCCATTAACACTATCATTTGATTTGGTGTAAGTGATTGGCTTGGCAATAAACACTCATATCTTTTTTCAAATGAATGGGTATCAAGTTGAATAGTTGTCACATAGAGTACAGGCTGTTTGGCAAAAGTTGACACAACATGTAAAATTACATCATCATATCTGTCATCACTTATGTGCCCATGAGAAATCCAGGAAGATTCATGGCTATGAATTTCTACTGCACCTTTTATCATTTTACCATTTACCCAAATGACCGCATCTAAAAAATCAGGGCCTTCATTCTTGTTTTCCCGCCCGGGTGAAAATATGGTTACAAAATTTCCAAATCGATCTTTCATAACCGTCCCGGGCTTTACCTTTTCCCAGAAAGCCACCAAAGCGGACTCCTTTACATTAATTGCGTCTTGAATTCCTGCATAGGATATTGATGTAATCGAGTAATAATGATCCATCAATTTTGTTTTAGTAATTGTTGTACTTCATTTCGCACATGGTTCGCTAATTCTCTCCTTGTTTCATTGGTATAGGTCCCCGGTGGGATTGGTTTAGAAAGTCGCAATTCAATACGATGATTTTTCATTGTCCATGACCCTTTTTCAAGCATTTCGAAAGTGTTTACAAATGCCACAGGAACGATTGGAATTTCGGTTTCAACTGCTAGGATTAATCCGCCACGTTTAA
>CAXCBH010000110.1:0-5509 GCA_963980675.1 uncultured bacterium
CTGGGAGCAACCATCAATATGGATGGAACAGCCTTGTACCAGGCCGTGGCTGCGGTTTTTATTGCCCAAACTCTTGGAATGGGACTTGGAATTGGTGCACAACTCACCATTATTTTAACAGCAGTACTGGCTTCCATAGGTACAGCAGCTGTACCCGGCGCCGGTATTATCATGCTGGTGATCATTTTAGAAGCAGTGAGCGTCCCAAGTGCAGGGATTGCTTTAATTCTTGGTGTGGACAGAATTCTTGATATGATGCGAACGGTGGTGAATGTAACAGGTGATGCATCCATAGCTGTCATCGTGGCGGATTCAGAGGGGCAATTGACCATCCCCAATAATTCTTAAGTTTAAAAAATAAATTAGTTTTTTTTAGAAATAAAAAAACCTAATATTTTATCAGATTTTTGAAAGTTTAACGGGTGGGTTCTGCATTTTTTGGATCTATACTCATAATTGGGTGCTGTACTTCGGTGTCAAAAAACAGGCCTTCTCTGCAATTGCCGGGTAAAGGAAGTTTGCTGTCTTCGAGAGGCTCCCTTCATTCATTAAACAAAGAATGATCCCAAAAAACAATCTGCCCGTTTTTTTATTCCACTGCCGATAAAATCTGGTTAATTCGTGATTGACTCCCTCGTACTCTCAATTTCACTCCGTTTTCTTCATATTCCCTTTTTAAAACTTCCACGCCTTCCTGCGCATGGGCAATGGTCTTACCCTGATCATAGGGAAATTCAAGATCAATAGTCTGAAAATTTTCTTCCATTTTTCCAAGAATACGTGACTTCAATTCCGATAATCGCAAATGCTGCTTAGCAGATACGGTAACTGCATCAGGGAATTCTCGCTGCCTTTTTTCAATCATATTTCCATCAGTTAATAAGTCCACTTTATTAAGAACAAGAATTTGCGGAATCTCCTGGGCTCCCATATCTTTCAAAACATTCTCGATGGTTTGAATATGATCTTCAATCTGGGAAGATGAAATATCCAACATAACAAGGATCAGATCCGCTTCTAATACTTCCTTTAAGGTACTCTTAAAAGATGCCACAAGATTATGAGGTAATTTCCGGATGAATCCAACCGTATCACTTAAGAGAATTGGATGGGATTCATCTATTTGTAATTGGCGAACAGTTGTATCCAATGTGGCAAATAACTGATCCTGGATATACACATCAGAGCCCGTTAATGCTTTAAATAAAGTAGATTTTCCCGCATTCGTATATCCCACCAATGAAACCCGGAATTCAGATTGTCTTCTATAACTTTGTGTATCACGTTCCTTTTCGATCCGAGTTAATTCTTTTTTTAATTTAGATATGCGTGTTCGGATCAAACGGCGATCGATTTCTATCTGGGTTTCCCCCATTCCTGCCCGTGTTCCTATACCGCCCATCTGTCGTTCCAAGTGTGTCCACTGGCGAGTAAGTCTCGGGAGTAAATATTCCATATAAGCTAAATCAACTTGGGTCCGTGCTTCCTTGGTTTTTGCATGTTTATGGAAAATATCAAGAATGAGACCACTGCGATCCAATACTTTCACATTTTCAGAAATTTTATGATAATTCTTAATCTGGCCGGAACTCAATTCATCGTCAAAAACAATGAGCTTTACACCCAATTCCTTCGCCTGGTTCAGGAGTTCTTCTGCTTTCCCCTTTCCAATAAAGGTTGCAGGGTTGATCTTGGAAACACGTTGTGTAATTCGACCCGCAATCTTCGCACCAGCCGTTTCAGCCAGTAATTCTAACTCATCTAAATGTTCATGGATTTGTGATTCAGTCGTCCCTGGCTGGATAACTCCAACTAATAGAGCTTTTTCCTGATCAACATTATTCCGTTCAATCATGAATCTTCAGCTCTCATATTAGCCCTAACAGGTCGCCCAATAATGGATTCTGCCAGTAATAATAAGATTGCCAATGCTAAAAATATCTTCCACAGTGATTTCCCTTGCCGCGTTTCCATAAACACTTGGGAAAATTCGTCCTTTAAGGTAAGCCATCTGGTCTGATTGCTAGTTAGTATTGATTCAATATCATTCTGAGAGAAACGGGTTTGAATATATTCTTGATCATGGAGTCGTGTTGGAAAAGATGTAAATAATTCACCATTTGAATAAACAGTATATACACCCAATTCATCTGTGGATGAAATATTGATCCCTTCCCGATCATAATCAGGAACAATCATCTCCGTTTTCCCCGATGGTGATACAATTTCCCATTTGTGCCGAAGATACTTTTCTTCAACAGATATCCATTTAGGCTCATTGATCTTTACAGAAGATGTATTAATCTCATCCGTTCCAGTCAGTACCAATAATCGATAAACAAGGGGGACTAACATCCCACGAATAGCTAAATCGTTCCACCGAAGGTCCAATAAGGTTGAAAAATAAAAAATCGAACCACTCCCTTTCGAAAATTCTACCAATAGTGGATCACTATTATTCAATGTCCAATGTACTTTTTGCTTTGCATCTAATTTTGTTTGAATATAATTGAATACTTCTGGTAATTCACTATCCAAGTTTCTTACTTGAAGATTCTGAAGAAGATCGGAATTTTCTCCGGCAATTTGAGTGGAAAAAAATCCCTGACCTGCATTCATTCTTTTTTCAGGAAGAGGAAACCCTATCTTATCAAAAATATCCGGGTGGAATTCAGAGCCATCTTCATTGCCCTGAAACCAGATAATACCGCCGCCGGACCGAAGGAATTTTTCCAGATCCTTTACACCCTCTTCTGTTATATTTTTGGGATTATGAATAAGAGCAACATCCACATCATCCAAAAACAATCGATTCAATTCCGGTTGGATCCTGGATTCAATAGATAAAAACTGGTGTTGGGGATCAATGGCGCGTAAAACCATCTCTAACATGGCTACATCATCAGAATTAGCACCAATTATACCACAGCGGATCTGTTCCATGATGGACATGGAAAGGAACCAGTTATTATCCAAATCATAATTATCTTTTGGTAATGAAACTCTACACTGTACAATACCCATATTTGCAGGGTATGCCTGGAACTGGAATTCTTTTTCCTTCCCCGATTCAATTTCAGAAACCACCTGTCCCACCCGGTGTTCATTAAACAAAAGTTCCAGAGGAACGTTGGGCTTGGGCAATTCACCTGAATTTTCAATCCGCGTATTCAACTTCACCAACTGGCTCATAGTTTTGATCCGGTTTAATGAAGAGACAGACCGGATAGAAAGATTATCATATACAGTACCCGGTTGAATAAAATAGAATTTCCATGATTCAAAATTTGGAATCCCTGCCATAAGGGTAGAATCGGGACGATACATAAAATCGCTGAATATCACACATTCTTTAATAGGTTCAACAATAGTTTCATCCTTCAATAAATGATTCAAGTTGACCCATAGATCATCATAACCCACTGTAGGTTGAATATTCTGGATCGATGCGAACAAGTCCGGATCATTAGATTGCCCCATAAAGATTGTTTTGGGTGGACATGTTTGTGCAAGGGTAATCTGAGTTTCTTTATTAAAGGATGGTAATAATCCAAGTGCTTCTTTTTTGGAAAGTTCAATGAAAGATTGATTGCCAACTTTTACATTCATGCTTGCAGAATTATCAATCACCAGGATCAACCGCGCATCTTGTTCAGCCGCAAGCCAACCAGGCATAAAACCCTGAGTTACAGGTTGTGTCATCATCATAACCAGAGATGCAATCACCAACATTCTTAACAATAATAACAAGATTTGTTGGAATTTCATCTTTCGGATGGAACTTGTTTCCAACTGTTTGATAAATCGAACTGTACTGAATTCAACTTTGTTGATTCGAAGTCGACTCAATAAATGGATTACGATGGGAATACTAATTGCAGCAAGAAACCAAAGTGCGGATGGCGAAAGTATCGTCATAAAATCATCAGTCCATAACTCATGACGAGCCCTCCAGTGAGTGGTATAGTCAGGTTATCATTTATGGGGATGGGTGCCACTTCTACAAGCATACTTGCTGCTGAACTCAGGATGATAATTTCACCAGGCAAAAGTCGATTAACCCATAAGGCAATACCACATGAAGCCACAATGCCTGCAATAGTTCCAGACAGATATTTGTCACCAATTTTTCCTATAGGTATCGCTTTCCCAATGATTGCCGCAAATACATCTCCCACAGTTAAAAATAATAGTGATGGAACTGCAATTTGTATCGGAAAAACGAAAACGGTAATGGTACTTCCAAATAATAGCCATGTTGCACCAGTCAGGCCTCCATCAAATTCACTTTGGCGTAACATAAAATTGAAATATTTTTCAAATAAGGATTCTACTGTATCCCATTTTTTACGGCTGATCTCCAATAGAATTGCAAATAAACATAAACAACCTAATAAGATAACCATAATCTCTTTATCATGAATGAACCACAAATATCCCAATGGAATAATGGATGAAAAAAGATGAAGAATCTTCCGAGTGACCTCGTTAGTCGGGATAGATTTCACTTATCAATCATTTGGTTAAAAATATCCTGCATATCCAAAACACTTATAGTCAAATCGATGGTTGAAGGCTCTTCCAGAACTGTTTCCGCAGGGATGGATTGATCTAAAACTGTGTATGGGATCAAGTCTTCGTTTTGACGATAGAGTAATTTCCCTACAGAGAAACCGGCTTTTTGAAGATCATTAACAGCTTTTTTCTTACTCAAACCAAATAAATTAGGAACTTGATAAAAATTTGGCGGGACACCCAGACTAATAGTCAGATGAAGCCCCATACCTTTGTTTAACATGTCTCCACCTTTAGGATATTGCCAGGTAACATTACCCGAAGGAACATCTGAATTAAATTCTTCATAAACCGTATCTATCTCCAATCCGGATTGATTCAGCATTAATTCTGCACTCCGAATCGATCTCCCAATCAAGTCTGGAATTGAAACCATTTTTTCTAAATGGGCAATTTTCAGTCTGACGGTTCGGCCCTCTTTCACTCGAGTATTCGGTAATGGATATTGGTCCACAATTGTTCCAGCTTCGTATGTAGCTGAATATAAGGTATCAGAGACAAGACCACTGTATCCTTCAGAATCCAAAACTTTCATGGCATGTTGAAGTGTTTTTCCTGTCACATTTACCATATATCGTCCATCATTCATACGCACATATCCAGGCATGATGACCAAATCAAACAACAGGATGGACAATAGGGATAAACTCCCAAAAGTGGCAATATAACTAGCTATTTTTTTAATCATGATCGTGTGATCCTTGCTGCAAATAGTCCATCAACGCCATGGATATGTGGGAAAGTACTTAAACACCCCATTTCATTAATCCAATCGGGCATCACCTGAGTTGGTTGTGTCATCAACTTAAAGTCAGCATTTAACTTAAGGAACTGTTCAACCACGTTCCAATTCTCTTCCGGTTCCATAGAACAGGTTCCATAGACCAAAGTTCCCCCATCATTCAAGAATTGGGACATATGCTTCAAAAGCTTC
>CAXCBH010000111.1:0-5491 GCA_963980675.1 uncultured bacterium
GATTACAAGTCGAGAATTTGCAGAAGCAAATGGACTTAAGATCCGAGCCACTATTAAAGGTCGATCTGTTGCCGGCGTAGATTGGAAAAGAATGGGGATTGGTCCAATTCCTGCTACCGAAAAAGTTTTGAAAAAAACAGGACTTTCCCTAGATGATATAGATGTAATTGAGCTCAATGAAGCGTTCTCTGCCCAATCTCTTTACGTGCTTCAAGAAGGCGGCTGGGACAAATCAAAGGTGAATTTGAATGGTGGCGCTATTGCGTTGGGACATCCCCTAGGATGTTCGGGAGCACGTATCATTACAACCTTGCTAAATGTGATGGAACAACAGGATGCCAAAACTGGACTTGCCACTATGTGTATCGGTTCCGGACAAGGTATCGCAACCATAATTGAACGGTAGAGGGAATTATGTCTCAAAATATTGAAAAAGTTGCCGTTCTTGGTGCCGGTGTGATGGGGGCTCAAATTGCAGGACATCTCGCAAATGCAGGCATTCCTTCTTACCTATTCGACATTAATGATGAGTTGGCAGAAAATGGAGTTAGCTCACTGACATCTTTAAAACCTGCTCCGCTATACAAACCTAAAAATGCTGAATTAGTAACGCCCTGTACCTACGATAATGATATTGAAAATATCGCTGAAGTGGATTGGGTTTTGGAAGCCGTTGTGGAGCGATTAGATATTAAAGAGAAAGTTTATAATAACCTTCTCCCCCATTTAAAAGACACTGCAATTCTTACATCTAATACATCAGGAATTCCACTGACAGATTTAACTTCATCTCTCCCCGATGATGTGAAACAGCGTTTCATGATAACCCATTTTTTTAATCCACCTAGATATATGCAACTTCTGGAACTGGTTCGTGGAGAGCAAACTTCCGATGAAACCTATAATACATTGGTTGAATTTGGTGAATCAGTGCTGGGAAAAGGCATCGTTCATGCAAAAGATACACCTAACTTTATTGGAAATAGAATCGGAGTGTATGGAATGATGACCACTATGAATCTCGCTATTAAACAAGGCCTTACGATCGAGGAAGTTGATAAATTAACTGGACCGATTTCCGGACGCCCCAAGAGTGCCACCTTTCGTACAGCTGATGTTGTTGGATTAGATACAATGAGACATGTATCAAAAACAACATATGAAAAAGCATTAGATGATGAAGAGCGAGACATGTTTATAATCCCAGATATTCTCAATCAACTAATTGATTCGGGCCGTTTAGGTCAAAAAACGAAAGCAGGTTTTTATAAAAAAAATGAAGACCGGTCCATCCATTCTGTGGATTTTAAAACAGGTGAATATACACCCCAAGAAAAAGTCCGGTTTGATTGTTTCCGAATCGCAAAAGATCGACAAAAATTACCAGATAAACTCAAAGCTCTTTGTTATGGTGACGATCGTGGCAGTAAATATTTTTGGGAAATTACAGCTAAAACATTGATCTACAGTGCCAACCGAATTCCAGAAATCTCAGATGATATTGTGAATATTGACAATGCCATGAAATGGGGATTTGGCTGGGAGAAGGGGCCTTTCGAAAGTTGGGATGCAATTGGAGTTCAAAAATCCGTAGATCGTATGAAAACCGAAGGGAAGAAAGTACCATCGTGGGTATTGGATATGTTGGAATCGGGTCGCGATACTTTTTACACTACTGAAAATGGTGAACAGACATATTGGTGTCCTATTGAAAAACATCCGGTTACCATTAAATCCAATCCAAAAGTGATAAATTTAGCCATTTATAAAACAGGCAGTAAAACACTTAAACGTGATCTGAGTGCCAGCGTGAATGATTTAGGTGACGGTATTCTCAATGTAGAATTTCATTCTATTTTACAGCCCACCCTGAATCCCATTGATGGCTCTTATATAGAAATGATAAATTTTGCTCTAGATTTAATTGAAACCGGTGATTATAAATCCATGGTTTTAGGGCATCAAGGTGCAAATTTTTGTGCCGGCGCTAATTTAAATCTCATTTTAGAATTATGTCAAAATAATATGTGGGATGAATTGGATTTTGCCATAAAGACACTCCAAGATACCACACAGCGAATTCGTTTCTCAAAAGGCCCCATTGTGGCAGCCCCCTTTCAATTAGCCTTGGGTGGTGGTGTTGAAATTATTCAGCCAGCAGCCCATCGAGTGGTAGCAGCTGAAACGTACATGGGACTTGTGGAAGTTGGTGTGGGACTTATTCCCGGTGGCGGTGGTAACCTTCGTATGATCCTGAATGCCATGGATGGCGGAACGGGTCGCATGGGGGCATTTCAAAAAATTCAGAAAACATTTGAAACAGTTGGCTTTGCAAAAGTGGCTACAAGTGCAGATGAAGCAAAACATCTCGGCTATTTAAAAAAAGATGATACTGTTGTTTTAAACCGGGATTATTTGATTCAGACAGCCAAAGACAAAGCGATTGAATTAACGGAAGGATATCAACCGCCAACTTATCGTGATGATTTAAAACTTCCCGGCACCGGTGGACGAACGGCAATGTCAATGGCACTTAAGGGATTTAAGATGCAGGGCAAAATCTCCGAGCATGATATGTTCATTGGCGAAAAATTAGCCTATGTCATGACAGGTGGCGATAAAGCTGGACTTACCAAAACCGTAGACGAACAATATATTTTAGATATTGAAAGAGAAGCATTTATTTCTCTCGGTGGTGAAAAACTTACCCAAGACAGAATTAGTTACATGCTTAAAAAAGGGAAGCCTTTACGTAACTGATTCCGATTCTTCATTGGTTTGTTAGAAAAAAGCCATTCTGTGTAATGCGGTGGGCTTTTTTGTTTGTCGATATTTTTCGTTATAATATTTTAAAAATGATACTCTAATCCAACCTTCAAATGGGAAAAATCTTCCATGTTATGGAATTGAGTCCCTTCCTCTCCCATAAATTTTGAAATAGACAGATTCAATTTCCAATTATCCATAGGCGAATATTTCGCAGATACACCCAACATAGATTGAGAATCCTTCAAATCAATAAAGGTGTTCCCCATAAGTTCCAAGGCATCATCAAAATAATTGACTGAAAGAGAAAAGGATAGTCCTAAATTGGTAAATGATGCGAAGGGTGTGCCCATGCCGGGTTGGAACTCATCTTCTGTTGTTGTTCCATCAATCTCTAAGATTTCACTGCCAATAATCTGAAGAGAAAGCATAATATTATTTTCAGTAGAGTATTCCACTTGGCCAGCAAATTGAATATAGGATGCGTCATTAATAGTTATACTATCAACTTCTGTATCATTCTCAGTTGAAAAATATCCAATTTCAAACCGGTTTGTAAAATCACCAATGAACGATACTAGGTCAAAACCTAATACACTGGTTTTTCGATAGAAAACAGATGGCATTAGATTTGGTAACTCATTATATCCTACAGGAGTAAAAGATCTATCTCTTCCATCAAAATAAGATATACTGAAATCACTGGATCCTAGAGTTGATTGAAGACGAAATCCAAATTCTCTTCCTCGTTCTTTATCTATAAGAAATGGCCTGAAATCTGGAATATTAAGAGGAAAAGCTTTTTCACCAAATGGAAATCGGTTCCCTTCATGTTCAGGTATGAATACCCATTCGTATTGCCAATCGTTCCAATAGTATTTTAGCGATCCGGATATAGTTCCAACCTTCCGTTCCGCTCCAGGAAGGAACATATAGTAGTAATCGTATGGATTCAAATTATCGGTAGGATTGTTACCATCCACCGCGCCCCAGGCATGAATCTGTTTCCCTACTTTAACTTCTCCCCAGCTTGGATACCACATGAGGTAAGCTTCACGAAGTTGGAATTCGTTTTCATTGTTGGACCAACGATATTCTAATACAGAGTTTGTTTTAATTTCAAAATCACCTAGTGAATACCCCACCTCCGCTTCGGCTAATCTGAAAGGGAGTGAAATTTCTGATTGATCCAATAAACGATACATATTTCCTGGTTTAATTGAACCAGTGTAATTGATCTGCCCCAACAATGTCGTTATTGGAAAAATAAAACAAATCACTTTTTTCATTCAGTTCAATCTCTTGGAAGGCGCTTGAGATTTTTTTCTTGAAATAAATTTTTATCAATGCCTGAATCAACCTGCACATCCGAAAACGTAACCTCTGTGGTATGTGTTTTCTGAACATCCTTCACAAAAACCCTTTTAATGACGTGATAGTCCTTCAGAATCTGAAAAGTGAATTCTTTAACTTTTTTCAAGCGTCCACGCTTATCGTAAGATTCCTCCTTTACACCCATAAGCGATGATTTTTCAATCCATGACACATGTTTTGAATAAGATGAATTTGCTTCCTTTCCAGGAGTGATCTCCAATACATAGCAATCTTTGCCGTCCACGATTTCATCATCCAATCGATTGTAGTCGTTTTCATCCAAATTTCGACTGGATAAATCTTCATAGCTCAGATCGGATCCCATAAAAGCATCCCCTTTTTTCTTGGAAGATATTCGTCTTACTTTTTTAAAAGCTGGAAGCCACATGCGCATTTCATCATCTTTATTATCATGTTCAATTTTTAAAAATGCCACCCCTTTATCATCTTTCGGTTCTAAAAACCAAATTAATTGTTTTTTATTTCCATCCATAGATTTGGATATCATAGCGTTGGACCGGGATTTTCCCTTGGAATTGGTCAATATCATTTTTGTTTTATTCGACATGTCCATCGGAGTTGGTCTCTCGTCTACCATTTTGGCTATTTCAAATCCTGTTTGTGAAAAAACAGAACTCATGAAAGTGAGAATGATTAGGATTTTATTCATAATATTTTCCCTTTGAAAATTTCGATTGATTGGATTCTTACCACCGAATGGCTGCAGATGCCCACGTATATCCAGCGCCGAAGGCGGCCAAAATAATGGTGTCACCTTCTTTTACTTTTTCTTCTTCCACCGCTTCACATAGAGCAATGGGGATAGATGCGGCCGTTGTATTGCCATATCTTTGGATATTAGCATAAAATTTATCCTGTTCAACGCCCATCCGTTTAGCCACAGATTGAATAATTCGCAAATTTGCCTGATGAGGAATAATTAATGAAATATCATCCATAGACAGATTGTTTTTTTCCAACGCTTCATGAATAACTTCTGGAAATCGAACCACTGCATTTTTAAATACTTCTCTCCCATTCATATAGGGTTCAAATCTTTTTGCTTGTTCAATCGTCACTTTATTTATCTGATTATCGCCAGATGAACCCGGGCCCTCCATCCATAGATTTTTTAAATCTTTACCTTGGCAATGTAAATGCGTGGATAGAATTCCACTTTCATCATCACTCACTTGGAGTACAGCCGCACCGGCACCATCCCCAAATAAAACAGCTATATCTCTCCCCTCTGTGGATTTATTGATGAATTTCGTTTGTGCTTCAGCACCCACAACGAGAGCAGTCGTATATTGACCGGTTCGGATAAATTGATCCGCTATCGACAGGCTAT
>CAXCBH010000112.1:0-5488 GCA_963980675.1 uncultured bacterium
ATTCGTATTCAAGGTTCGAACAGTAAATTCATCCGCACCGCCTACTTCAATATTTTTTGTTGCTTGTTTGTCTTTATATTTTACCGTGGCGCCCCATTTGGAATCATAAGCGCTCACATGGAGTGGGAGAACAGTCCGGTCTTTCAGATCCTCGTAAAGTTTATAAGTAATATTGGGTCGATTCCGATATTTCCAGCGACCACCATGACCAAACTGGATTGCAGGACGTTTGCTGATATTGAAGGTGTTTGTTCCAAAAACATTAAGTCCAGAGGCCACGGATGATTCCAGCGTACGTATCGCCGTCATAACACCAATTACAGAGAAGACACCAATGGTTATTCCAAGAAGTGTGAGCATAGATCGAAGTTTATTATCCCGAATCGCCTCCAATGCCATCCTGAAACTTTCTCTTAATGTATTTTTAAAATGGGATGTTTTTTTATTCACCATCATGGTGTAGCACTTGCATCATCAAACACTTTCTTATTCATATCGAAGTGCATCAATGGGATCCAATTTTGCTGCTTTATAAGATGGCGCCAACCCGGAGATCACACCCACAACCGTAGAAAGTCCAAGTGCCGTCATGGCTAGTCCCAAAGGCATATCTGATGGAAAATATTGATCAATGATAAAACTACCGCCCCAGGCTAATCCCATCCCTAATAATCCTCCAAAGAGACAAATCGTTACCGATTCCATGAGAAATTGTGCGAGAATCATTTTTGGTGTGGCCCCCAATGCTTTACGCACGCCGATTTCCCGCGTTCGCTCTTTTACCGTAACAAACATAATATTTGCAATCCCGATGCCGCCGACAACCAAAGAGAGGATTGTAATAAAAAGTCCCGTCCCGCCAATAGCCAATTTGATCATAGCATATTGGTCCTTGAACGGATCTTGCTTGTTCAAGGCAAAGTTATTTTCATCCATGGGACGTACATGCCGCAACTGACGCATCATGGCAGTGATTTCTTCCGATGCGTTTTCCATTTGGGTACCATCCCCCTTTACATTGATGCCTGTCCAGCCACGCCTTGTAAACAATCGCTGATGGGTTCCCAGCGGAATAATAATTTGCTTATCCATACTGAACATACCTAAAAATTTTCCTTGTTTTTCAACTTCTCCAATCACTCGAAAGGTATAATTCCCGATACGAATCTTATTGCCAATGGATTGTTCATTTTCAAATAATGCATCTTTTATGTCTTTCCCAATCACAGCGACACGGGAACCTGAACGGCTTTCTGAATTGGAGAAAAACCGGCCTTTATCTATTTCTGCTGTGGAGATCAAAGCATATTCATTGGTAGTGCCTGTCACGCGTACACCGGAAATATCATCGTCACCCCGTTTAACAGATGTATACCATTCAGAAACAGGTGCAACATATTTTGCATATTGGGATCGATCGCGAAGAAGATCCGCGTGTTTTATTTTAATGTTGGGACGATTTCGCATCTCCCACCATTCCTTGTCACCGAACCATTCAAACTTTCTGATATATAAAACATCTTTTCCCAAAAATTCCATACTTTGTTCAAATGAACGATCCAATCCAGAAATAAGTGTTCCCATCAATGTGACTGCAAGAATCCCGATTACAACGCCGAGAGCTGTTAAAAGAGACCGCATTTTATTGGCTAGGACAGCCGTTAAAGAAATGTGGAAATTTTCAATAAAAAGAGAAAACATTATGCTGCAGCAGAAATATCTTCTTGTACTTTTCCATCAAAAAGGCGAATGGTTCGATTGGCGTGGGAGGCGATATAATCTTCATGAGTAACTAAAATAATGGTATTCCCTGCTTTGTAGAGCGCATCAAAAATATCCATGATTTCCCGACCGCTTTTCGAATCTAGGTTCCCAGTAGGCTCATCTGCAAGAATGATAGATGGATGATTTACCAATGCGCGGGCAATGGCTACACGCTGACGCTGCCCCCCGGAAAGTTCGTTGGGTCTGTGGTGCATCCGATCTCCCAAACCCACACTTTCTAATGCATCCGCAGCCATGGACTGGCGCTGGTCTCTACGGACATTGCCATAGATCAGTGGAATTTCCACATTATGTTGAGCGGTAGCTTTTGGAAGGAGATTGAATGTCTGAAATACAAATCCAATTTTTCGATTACGAATAGATGCCAACTGATTATCATCCATCTCATGGACCATTTCACCTTCAAATTCGTACAGACCGGAGCTAGGCGTATCCAGGCAGCCGATCATATTCATCAAAGTTGATTTCCCAGAACCGGATGGTCCCATAATGGCAAGGTATTCGTTTTCCTTGATCGTCACGTCCACCCCATCTAAAGCACGGACTTCCTCGCCTCCCACATTATATATCTTGTAAATGTCTTTCAATGAGATCAATGACATTTTATTCTTTTCCTTTTTGATGACGTCCAAATTCTTCACCAATGGAAACAAGGGTGCCGTGTTGGAGTTCGCGACTTATGGCTTTGTAACTTCCAGTGACGATGCTGTCCCCTTCAGCCACACCGGATTTCACCGCATAATGGGATTCACTATCCACATCAACATCCACAGGCATCACCACCACATATTTTTTACCATTGGGTGCTTCCTCTCCATCAAATTCATCTTTTAAAATAAAAACTACCTCTATCATTTTATCCTTTTTCCAGCCGCCTTTTCCTTTACCTGCTGAAGCACCATCGCCCGTTTTTCTTCTTCCTCCTTTATCCTTTTTTCTGCCGTCTTTCTGGATGGGTATGGAAATAACATTATTGCGTACTTCCGTGATAATATTCACGGTGCTACTCATCCCCGGACGAATATTCCCAGGCGGATCGATCATTTTCACCTTTACCTTAAAATTGGTGACCTGCTCCTGGCTGCCCAAATTCATGGATTGGGCTGTGTGTGCAATTTCGCTCACCACCCCGTAAAAAATTGTATCCGGGAAAGCATCTACTTCAATCTCTGCTGTATCACCTACCATCACTGTGACAACATCATTCTCATTTACATCCACCAGAACTTCCATGCGAGTCAGATCTGCGATAGTCATAACAACGCCGGGATTAAACATACCCCCCACAGCCATTTCACCCACTTCCTTAGTCAGGCTGGTGACAATTCCATAAGCCGGCGCCAATAATTTTGTCTTTGATAATTCATCTTCCCGTGAAAGTAAGGATGATTGGGCTTGGTCCACCTGGCTGGAAGCTAATTCAAAGGAAGCTTCAATTTGCTCCAACTCCTGTTTTGAGATCAGGTTTTTTTCATACAGCGATTCGGTTCGTTCCTTTTGCGCTTTTACCTGTTTCAAATTTGCTTCCGCAGATTTTACGCCAGACAATGTTTGGTTGTAAGCTGCACGATATTGTTTTTCATCCATTGAAATGAGCAATTGTCCCGGTTGGACTGTGTCACCCTCTGCAACTGTGATCGATGTGATCCAGGCTGTAATGGTGGATGAAATTTGCACTTCCTCTTCCGGTTGAATTTTTCCATTAGCATTCACTTTATGGATAATGTCCCGCCGAATGACTTCTTCTGCCTGAACTGATATTTCACCATCTTCAGACGAATTCATGATCCAATATCCTGTACCACCCAAAATGATGACAAGTAATGGGATCCATATTTTTTTCTGTTTTAGTTTTTTTAACATGATTAATTCTCTTCCAGTTGATATTCAAGATCCAATGTACCAAGCAATGCTTTTAATCCAGCTTCCTGCATTCTTGCTTCATGGATCGTATTTATGAGAGTAGAGTTGGACCGTCTCAGTGATACCTGCGCATCCAAAACTTCTAAAATTGTTGCGGACCCTAGACTATATCTTTCCCGAGCCAGTTTAAGGTCTTCTTCTGCTGATGCTACAACAGCCTGATTCAAGGGAATGATCTCTGAATAATTTTTCAAGGATTCCCGAATCAGTTCTGCCTGAACACGAAGATCATTTAATAGTGTGATATAATCAAATTCAGATTGCTGTTTGGATAATTTGGCTTGGTGCTGTTGTGTGGATAATGTATTACCTGTATAGATTGGGACACTTATTGAAAAATTCAACCCCATAGACCAGTCATTATTGATAGACTCCATCAATTCATCGCTGTCTTTTCCATTTGCAGAATAACTGACAGATGAATTCAAGGATGGAAGTCGCATTCCTTTAGCCATTTTGTAAGAAAGGTCCCCCAGATTGATTCTGACCTGGGAAATCGAAAGAGTTGGGTTTTGGGTTTTTAACAGGTTCAATGCGTCTGCACTGGATGGAATAACCGGTGTCGCCCACTCACTATCAATTGTCATAATTGATTGACCAAAATCCTGAAGTCCCATATCATTAAATAAAACACGTCGGGCATTTTGGTGATTCATCTTCCGGGTAAAAACATCTACGCGGGCTTGTCCCCTTGCAACCTCCGCTTTTAAAAGATCTGTCTTTTTCACAACTCCAAGATCATATTGTTTTTTCACCAGTGATACCTGCTGATCGGACATTTCCAGATTTTGCTCTGCCACGTCATACAACTGCTGTGCCTGGAGCAATCCGTAATAGGATTTGATCACATTCTGGATAACCTGGATCTTAGTGGAACGCTGGTTTAGTTTGGCAATCTCAAGGTTTGACTTGGCTTGTTTCACCTGATTCCAGGATCGCCCGCCATCAAAGATCGTTTGGTTCAGAGAGATGCCAGCGGACATATTATCATAGCTTGAAAAGGTTGTATCTAAACCAGAGTTAATGGAGACACTTTCTCTTTCTGGAAAGTGCGTACGCCCAGCACCAGTAGATGCATTTAAGGATGGCAAAAGGCCACTATAGGATCCTGTTACACCTCTTTCAGCAGAAGTTACATTTAACTCAGCAGACAGAAGCGTTTTCTTGCCAGACAATGCAATTTCGATACAATCATCTAATCCATAACCCTGGGCAAATAATCCAGATAGGATCAGAAGCATTAATAAAATATTTTTCATTCGATTATTGTTTACCCGATATTTGACGCAGTTATTTCTAAAAAGTTGCTTAATTATTCTCATCTTTTTCATATTCAATAATGTCCCCCGGTTGACAATCCAATTCCCGGCAAATTGACTGCAGTGTATTAAACCTGAGCCCTTTTGCTTTTCCATTTTTCAGAATCGACAGATTCGCCATGGTGATGCCTACTTTTTCTGCAAGATCTTTTAAGGACATATTTCGCTTCGCCATCATCACAGCCAGGTTAATCCTTATTTTTGAGCCATCCATTAGATCATCAGGTCCTGTTCTTTTTTCATTTCAGCGCCAATTCGAAATGCCTCGCCAATAACAATAATCACCATGGCCGATAGAATATCCTCTACATTAAAACTGATGGATGATTCTGGAATGATAGAGTCAAATGTGAGCCTGGGTGTTATGAAAAGATTCAAAAGAATATCATGGAAAAAATCAAATAATGTGACCGCCAGAATTGATACACCGATCCACCGGAGCCTTTTTCAGATCGGAAGAG
>CAXCBH010000113.1:0-5455 GCA_963980675.1 uncultured bacterium
TCCAGTGCAATTAACTGTTTTTTATAAATAATGATTAGACTCAGTATAAATTTCCTTAAATGTGTCTTTTCCATAGCATAGCCTAAGACCACATCATCATTAAAAAATTTCTCATATTCTTTTCGATTTAAATCAATTAAACTGCCATCAACAATCTTAGAATAGTTCTTAATGATATATTCATTAAAGGAATGATACAAAATTCTTTCATTTTCCACTCCATCGATAATATGGGCGGGAAATACTTCATAAAGATTATCCAAAATTGCTTTTATTGAATCTTGTTCTATTTTCCCAATACTACCATCACTGTTCAATGAATTATATATAGAAATAGGCAGATTTATTGCTCTATATGCTTTTAGAGTAAGAACTATACCTCTATTGCCCTTGGTTTTATGGAAAATTGTATCCAGATTTGTTTTACTCCAATTATTTATAACATAATCACCAATACTAATATCTCTTTGATATTGAATAATTTTTTTATCTATGTAATCAACACGCAGATTGACTTCATTCTTCAAGGATTTTAAAGTTTTGTAATTATTTTTACGAACTATGTTTAAATCTCTTCTGTCGTCTACCCAAAGAGATAGGACTATACCAATAAAAACTGCTAAAAACTCTATCCCACCTCTTGCTAATATGTTTTTCATCCCCAAATCTACACATCAGTTCCACAAACAAAAAACCCGGAACCTCAACCGGTATCCCAAATTGTATCCCGTTTTTGCAAAAGAAACAGAATATTTTGATTCATTCCGGTAGTTTGGTGGAAATATAATGAAAAAGAAAAGCCCTGTTTTTACAGGGCTTTGTCATCATTACCGAGAGCGGAGAGAGAGGGATTCGAACCCCCGATACACGCAAGTGTATACTGCATTTCGAGTGCAGCGCATTCAGCCAGACTCTGCCATCTCTCCATAATTAGCGGTATATTCCGACGGAAATTATCATGCCCTTTACGGAATCACAACGCGCAGAACTGGAAGAATACCTGGAAACAATACTTGAATTATACACGGAAGATGAATATGAAGAGTTGGTGGAAGGTATAGTTTCCCATTATTGCCAGCGGAAATTCCAGATCGGGGAAGAAGAATCCGTTAAATTATTTTACGAGATCGTTGAAAGATCACAATAATCAAATTTACTTTTAAGGAAAAAACTAAATGTCAGATATACTGATTAACCAATCCGTTGCAATCTTATGTGACGGAAATAATATTGAACGAAGTATTCATGGAGTATCCAAATCGACTAAGGCTATGATCGATTTTGATAAATTGATACCTAAACTATTGAATGGAAGGGGTCTAAACAGACTCATTTACTTTCGGGAAGGGAAATCAATTTCACAAAAATTTTCTGAACGTCTCCATGAGAATTATTATGGTTCCGTTGTTCCATGCCATAAATCGGCAGACATTCCATTATCAATTAAAGCGACTCAATTGGCATCCAAGGTGGACACTATTATTATTATGTCAGGTGATTCAGATTTTGTTGAATTAGTAAGCCATCTGAAAGCAGAAGGCGTTAGGGTTGAGATTGCCGCTGTAAGGCAAACAACTGCAAAAATATTGATAGATGAATCGAATTACTTTCATGAAATTACCAGTGAGGACTGGTTTGTTTATCGGGGAGCCAAAAAAGGCCCAAGACTAAGAAAGAATTGATGAATCAATACCGATTTATTGGAAAATAATTTTGATTGAATTTTACTTTCAGTCATCTCTATTTTTTGGTACAATGGTCAATGTGATTACCAACAATAATTTCAATTACAGAGGAAAATATGCAAACAGGTAAAGTAAAATTTTACAATAAGAGTAAACGATATGGATTTGTTACCAGTGATGATGGAAATGATTATTTTTTTCATGAATCAGGGTTAACCGAAGGAATTTACGTTCGGGAAGGTGATAAGGTAGAGTTCAAGGTTATTGATGGCGATCGTGGTCAAAAGGCTGTTGAAATCTCAATTATTGATTAAAGAATTTGAATCAATCCTTAGATGAAGCCCTCTGCAGATAGTATGGGGCTTTATTTATTATTGGGCTTAACAATAAATACAAATCTTTACCGATTATTTTTTCTCACTGTTTACAAATAAGGTATTTAAACCATTACCAATAAAAAATTTTCTGAAAATATAGGCACTGGAAATGACACGTAATAATCATTATATAATAGGCTTCATTTTATTTATTGTAGCAGGTACGAACATCTTGCAAGCATCTCCTGTAGGAGAAGCAACATTGTTTGAAAAGTTGATAGGTGTTCTTGTCTCCAGTGCATTGGTATTTTCCTTGATAAAGGGATATTTGACAGTAAATAAAATTTGGAAGCGGCGTAAAAATGAAGAAGTAGCTAACAGTATATCTATCGTTGCTGCTATGTTGGGATTTGCAGTTGGATTCCCATTTCTTTTGAATAGTTTATTAATTACAAACGATTATTTTTCTGCAGCCAAAAGTGTCATTGCTTTATGTTTAGCTTTTGTATTTACTATGATTGGTACAGGATATTATGTTGACAATAATCGTGGTGTTGGATTTCTTACTCTTTTAGGCCGAGCATTAAATCTGGAACGAAAAGAATCCGGCGAATTATTAAGTGATATGTTACGCCCGAAAGGTGCTCGTAAAATAATTGATATATTGGTTAAACTTGCAGCGATTGATGATGATATTGCTCAGGAAGAAATTGATTTGATTAATCAGTTTGCTGAAAAATGGAATATAGACATTCCTGAACTCGTACCTGGAAAGCCTGAGACAGTTACAAACCTTGTAGAATTGAAATCATTAGTACAATCTTATTTGGATGAAGGTCCGGATACAGATGTGGCAGAAAGTTTGGTTGATTTAATCAATTTGATGGCTGAAGCAGACGATGAAGTAACAGCTGAAGAAGCCATGGCCGTTGCAGAATTCACAGGAATGATAGCTCACTATGTCAGTCTAGAAAAAGGTGGAGAAGTTGAAATGTGGGAGGTGAATATAGTTCCGCAGGGCGATGATCAGATTAATGCTGTGGGAGAAATCCTACCTGAGTTGGATGTGGTCCAAGATCGGGGCGGTCGCGTATTTAAGGTTGGCCGTTATTTTTCTGAGGACTATGCTGAAGCTGTATGTTCTAAATACATTTCCATAGGGCTCTATTCTAATACAACTAAAAAAATGGTGGATTTTAGTAAAGAACAGTAGTTGCCATTTTTTATATAGAAAATTATTGTGAAAACAAAAAAAGCTCATCGGTTTACCGGCCGAGGAGCTTTTTTTGTTTTATAGGAAATCTTATAATTCTTTTAGATCTTTCAATAATTGCTGTAACATATCTTTTGCATCACCAAAGACCATAATCGAATTATCAAAGCCAAATAATTCATTCTGGATACCTGCGAATCCAGTGTTCATGGTTCGCTTATTAATGATGACTGTTCGAGACTTGTCCACATCTAAGATAGGCATGCCATAAATCGGAGAAGAAGTATCATGGCGTGCCGCAGGATTCACAACATCATTTGCTCCCAGAACCAATGCAACATCACAATCTTCAAATTCCGGATTGATTTCATCCAGATCTTTTAATTGTTCATACGGTATATTTGCTTCTGCCAATAATACATTCATGTGGCCTGGCATTCTTCCAGCTACGGGATGAATGGCATATAAAACTTGTTTCCCTTTCCCTTCAAGAAATTCAGCCACTTCACGGACAGCATGCTGTGCCTGGGCTACCGCGAGACCATAACCTGGAACGACAATCACTTTTTCAGCCGCATCAAAGATCATGGCTGCTTCTTCGGTTGAATAAGATTTAACTGTGATTTGTTTGGCAGTATTGTCGCCAGTGGATTCCTGTACTAATCCAACAGCACCAAAGATTACATTCGCTAGAGACCGGTTCATTCCTTTGCACATAATATTGGTCAAGATGAGACCGGACGCACCAACTAAAGCACCAGAAATAACCAACCCATTATTCATTAATACAAATCCAGTAGCTGCAGCCGCAACTCCGGAATAGGAATTAAGTAGAGAAATAACAACAGGCATGTCTGCACCGCCAATTGGGATTGTCAGGGTAATTCCCATGATGGCAGAAATGACAACGACTGCATAAAAATAATTAATTTCGCCCGGTATTTGGACCAAATAAACGCCAACAAATAATAATGCTACAGCCATAAGCCCATTAAAGACTTGCTGTCCTGGAAAAACAATGGGTTGCCCGCTGACAAATCCTTGAAGTTTGCCGAAAGCGATAAAGCTTCCTGTAAATGTAAGAGTTCCCACAAAAACTGAAAGGACTATTGTCCCCAAAGTAAAAGTTGTGATTTCACCGGTTTTTAAGAATTCAGCCGCCGCAACTAATGCTGATGCACCACCGCCAAACCCGTTGAAAATGGCAACCATTTGCGGCATTTGGGTCATTTCTACTTTTATTGCAAATGTAGCACCGATAATAATTCCAACGACAATTCCAATAGCTATCAATTGAAAATCTATTTCAAATTCATGTTTGGCAATTAATGTAGCAACGATGGCAATCATCATTCCAATGAATGCAATCATATTTCCATTGCGAGCGGTTCTTGGGTGGCTGAGTTTTTTTATCCCCAAGATAAATAAAACCGATGCCAAAACGTAAAATATATTTGTGTATACCACTGTCTTTCCCTATCTACGCTTAAACATTTTTAACATTCTATCGGTCACCATAAAACCGCCAACAACGTTTATAGTGCCAAATATGACTGCGATCAACCCTAGCCATGTTCCTGTACCGCCCCCTACTTTTGTGGCAATTATAGCACCAACAATAGCAATTCCAGAAATGGCATTAGATCCACTCATGAGAGGTGTGTGCAAGGTAGGAGGTACCTTTGAAATGATCTCAATTCCAACAAAGATCGCCAATATAAAAACTGTTAAAATATTGATATCCATAATTTTCCTTAAGCGTTCAATGCTTCTTGGGTTGGTTTGTGGGTTATTTCACCTTTGTGAGTGAACATTGCCCCAGAAATAATTTCATCTTCCAGATCAAGATTGATTTCACCATCTTTTACCATATAAGTTAAAAATGCTGTAATGTTCTTAGAATACAATTCGCTGGCATGAACAGGCATGGTACCGGGAATATTGGATGTACCATCAATGGTTACATGATTGTATTTAATGATCTCATCTTTTTGAGTCAATTCACAATTCCCACCATTTTCTGCTGCCAGATCCATAATAATGGATCCAGGTTTCATAGCATCTACCATGGTGGTTGGGATAAGCAGGGGGGCAGGCCGCCCAGGAATTAATGCTGTAGTAATGACCACATCAGCAATACTCATATGTTTATGAATCAATTCTTGTTGCCGGCGTTTATAATCGTCCGATGTTTCCTTGGCATAGCCACCATCACCCACACCATCATCAGAATCTGATTT
>CAXCBH010000114.1:0-5446 GCA_963980675.1 uncultured bacterium
AAAATATTATCAAGGGAAATAACATATGGCTACAATTGATCTTATAATTATTGTCGTCTATTTATCAGCGATTGTTGTAGTTGGTCTTGTTATGCAAAAAAAGGCGTCTGCTGGTATTGATTCATATTTTTTAGGAAATCGAAAATTACCTTGGTGGGCATTGGGTGCATCTGGGATGGCCTCGAATACAGATATTGCTGGTACCATGATAAATACAGCATTTATTTATGCTCTTGGAACAAAAGGATTTTTTATTGAAATAAGAGGTGGGGTTACATTGATCATGGCTTTTCTCATGGTCTTTATGGGAAAATGGAACCGCAGGTCTCAAGTGATGACCCAGGCGGAATGGATGCATTTTCGATTCGGAACTAAAAAAGAAGGCGATGTTGCACGTATAATTAGTGCCATTGCTTCGATTATTATGACAGTAGCTATGGTCACTTATTTTGTCATTGGTGCTGGAAAATTCGTAGGAGATTTTTTGGGTATTGATCCACTCTATGCTTCCATTCTAATGATTATTCTAGCAATGACATACACTATTGCGAGTGGGCTATATGGAGTAGTTTGGACTGATGTTTTTCAAGGAATATTTATTTTTGGTGTTATTATTTATATATCAGTATTGGCAATGACAACAGTGGACTTACCTGATGAATTTCTAGTATCTGTCCCAATGATGGATGGTTCATTTACAGCTATTAAAACTACATTGGCAGAATGGTCCCGGATGACACCCCCCCAAGAAATGAATATGCCTGAAGGATCCACCTTCTCAATTTATAACCTATTTGGAATAGCTATTATGTTCTATTTATTTAAAGTAACACTTGAAGGGGCAAGTGGTGCTGGCGGCTATATGCTGCAACGCTATTTTGCTGCCAGAAGTGATCGAGAAGCAGGGTTACTTTCTCTTTTCTGGACATGTCTTTTAGCCTTTCGCTGGCCCTTGATTGCATCCTTTGCCATGTTGGGAATTTACCATGGTATTGAGACCGGAACGGTAATTGCTGATCCCGAACTCGTATTGCCAACTGTAATTAAAAACTATATTCCTGTTGGTGTAAAGGGATTCCTAATTGCCGGCCTCATGGCGGCTGCTATGTCTACCTTTGACTCCACAGTAAATGCTGGTGCTGCTTACTGGGTAAAAGACTTATATCAAACTTATTTAAGACCAAATGCCAGTGAAAAAGATTTGGTTCTTCAAAGTCGATTAGCATCCTTGGTCATTGTTTTACTAGCGCTATTGTTCAGTTTAACAATTACCAATATCAATGAAATTTGGGGCTGGATTACGATGGGAATAGGTGCAGGCATGTTTATTCCACAAGTTATTCGATGGTACTGGTGGCGCTTTAATGGCTATGGGTTTGCAATAGGAACAGCTGTGGGAATGGTTGCTGCAGTTTTAACAAAAGCATTTGGCGGCCCAATTGCGGAATATAATTCATTTTTAATTGCCAGTGGATCATCGCTGGTAGGTTGTATTATTGGGACGTATTTAACGCCTCCCACAGAGAGCGATGTACTTTCCCATTTTTATAAGGTTACGCGGCCATTTGGTTTTTGGGGATCTGTCCGTACCGAAATACCAACAGATGTATTGAACCAAATAAATGAAGAAAATCGGCGTGATATTATTGCAATATTCTTTGCGGTCCCGTGGCAGGTTGTTTTGTTCCTAACAGGTATGATGATCGTTATGAAACAATGGTCAAATGTGTTTAATCTTTTTGGATTACTCATTGTTCTTTCTGCTAGCTTGTATTGGTTTTGGTTCCGGCACTTATCTAAAGAAGTACGTTTATGAAAAAAGTCCTTTTAATTGGGCTATTAATCGGGCAGTCATTACCACAATCTTTGGATGTAACATTTAGATATATCACTCATCCAGGGGAAGAATTTATTCGTATTTTTGTTCCGGGCACGATGCCGCCTGGTAGCAATGAAGATTGGGGACCAAATTCGAATGGAATGATAAGTCCCAATGCTCCTAGTTTAATGAATTATGATGAAGCTATTGATGCCTATAAACGAACTTATTCTTTAAATGTTGACTCTGAATATTTATATAAAATTCACTATCATTATAATGAATCTGGAACTGACTGGCAATGGGTAAGCGATCCGCTAAATCCCAATGTTACAACGGATGGATATGAGAATTCTATTTTAAATTGTACTGATCCCTTATTCTTTCAACCTGTAAGACATATGAATGATGATGGTATGGTTGATGGAATGAGTGTGGGCATTTTTACAAATGATAGTATTAATAGTTTAGAATATATCGCAGGTTCAGATTCATCAGATGGAATGGAATTTTTGTCAGCAGATAATATATTTTATGTTGGATTCAGTCCCCCTAAGAGCATTTATGAAGCCTACAATATCACAGCAATAATTAACGAAATTGAATATGTCCTTTTAGATTTTCCTGCAATTTCGGTAGAAGTGGAGCCATTGCCTGAAAATGTAAAACTGGGCCCGAATTGGATTAATAATGAAATGATACTTGCAGTTTATGCACCTGCTCAACCTGTAATGCAAGTGATAGTCACTGCACCGGGCGAAACCGGGGAAGTATCAAATGCAATTGTTATGAAACGCGACCCCGAACAATCGGATATTTGGTGGACAGAATTAGATTTATCCTTCGGGCAGTATGAGTATGAATATTTATTGATAAATGGTAGTAGGTTACCTGATCCATTCACAAGAAGATTAAGTAATGGAAAAACACGGGTAGAAATTGGTGCTGGTGGCATTTCCACAGCGGATGATTATAATTGGCAATCAAATGAATATATCCGCCCCAGTTTAGACACTCTGATTATTTATGAATTACACGTGGATGATTTTGCTGCTCAAGGAAGTGGCCAAGGAACTTTTGATGATGTTATAATACGGTTAGATCACTTGAGAGAATCGGGTATAAATGCCATTGAACTCATGCCAATTACTGAATTTCCCGGTGGACGATCCTGGGGCTACAATCCAGAAATTATGTCATCGGTAGAAGGTACATACGGCACGCCTGAAAATTTTAAACAATTGGTGGATGAGGCACATTCCCGTAATATGGCTGTTATATTAGATTTGGTATGGAATCATGCAACATCGTCTACTCCTCTCTGGCAAATTCAGCCGAATAATGATTTAAATCCATATTTTAAAAATTCTAACGATTTAAATCCCAACGAAAATGAAGGCACGTGGGGAATGTTGGATTTCGATCATTTCAATGAAAAAACAATTGAATATATCAATGAAGTCCATCGGATTTGGTTGGAAGAATATCGGATTGATGGGTTCCGATTTGATGCTACACGATTTGTCGGTTGGGATTTAAATCAACCGCAATATGGGCTTCCCGCATGGACAAGTGCCATTTATGAATTGGATTCTAATGTTTACCAAATTGCTGAACATTTGCCATCAGATCCATGGTTAGTGAATAACACAAATCTGACTTCCAGTTGGCATGATAGTTTTCATGATCGTTTAATTGACCACATTTTTAGTAGTATTGGTACAATGACTGCTATGCGACAAATAATTGGATTATATGAATATTCTAATTGGGGAACCCCTTATGCTGATTTGACTCAAGCTGTAAAATATATGGTTTCTCACGATGAACAATCCTTAATTCAGGAAATGGTTGAATTTGATGGTGTTTCATTAAGTCAGGCGAGAGAGATCGATAAATTTTACGCATCTTTACTCTTTACAGCTCAAGGCATTCCAATGATTTGGCAAGGCCAGGAATTTGGGTTTCAATCTGGATGGCTGGACAATAATGGCAATGGGAATTGGGATGAAGAAAAATTAGGCTATCGACCTCTCGATTGGTCATTATTGGATTCAGAAGATGGGCAATCTCATCTGAACCATTATTCACGACTGGCCAGATTTCGAAAAACCAATCCCGCATTTTCCAAAGGTACTTTTTATGACCTTTGGCGATACGATGCAGAACGAGTTATTGTTTATGGGTATAAAGATGAATCTGAAGGCAACAATGATGAACAGGTTGTTGTGATTGCCAATTTTTCATCCAGTAACCGGACAGTCAATGATGTGCCCTTTCTTTCCGCCGGGAATTGGTATAACGTAACCGACCTCGGGAATGATCTTTATACCGCAGACGGCAATTATGGTGAATATTCAATTCCTTCATATTCAGCCGTTGTTTATTCCAAGAACCAATATGAATTGGGCATGGAAACACCTTCATTTATTCCTGGAAAATTTCAAACCCTTTCTGCATATCCAAATCCATTCAATCCAATTATCACCATTCAATTAGAGCTGCAAAATATTACTCAAACAAATATGAATGTAGAAGTCAACATTTATGATATTAATGGTAGATTTATTCAAACTCTTTTAGGGAGTTCAATTGAAACAGGTGTGCACCAAATTACGTGGCGCCCGAAAAATATTTCTTCAGGTATTTATATTGTGTCTTTACGGACTGAAATGGGTATAAAAAACCAAAAAATCCTATATTTAAAATAAAAACTACTGCCAAAAAATGCTAAAACGGCAATAGCGGGGCTAGGGTGCATAGCCTCAAGGTGGGCAAGCAATTCGATTTCGTGCAATAAATTAATAATACCATCTAGATTTTATTTTTAATCTCCGTAATCTCTACCATGAAAATAGCCCTTTTGACCAACGAAATCCCGCCTATTGTTTATGGTGGGGTTGCCACCTGGATACTCAACTTTCTGGATATGTTTAAAGATGATCCGGACATTGAAGTTATACCTGTCTTTTTAGCACACTTGGATGAGCCGCCAACTGACTTTCCTGAACGTTATCCTGGAATAAGAATTATCCATGGTCCCGAGGATATAGAAAAAACGTTTCAGGATATTGATATAACCGTAAATAACCTGTGGGTGGCTTTTGATACGACCAAAGCCATCAAGGACAGATACCCAGAAAAACGAATGATCTCCGTTTGTCATTCCCTGATCAAAATGGAACATTTGACCAACTTGGGGGGAGATGCGACAAAAAGTTTTTACGAGCAGGAGATTACCTTTCAATATTCTGATGCTGTTGTACTGATCAGCCGGGCTGAACTGGGGCATTACACATCGTTTGGATATGATAAATATGATGCCGAACCTGTCGTTATCTATAACAGTTACACGCCCAAACTGGATGAGATTGACTGGCGGCCCAATTATGCACTGAATGATATTGGGTATATTGGCCGACATGTTCCACGGAAACGTCCGGATTTACCCATTTTAGCGGTTGAACGATCAAACCGGAATGATGTTCGTGTTTTTAATATGGGTGTGGATTATCGCGGTGAAACAGGAAATCCGTTTTGGGAAGAAATGGGTCGTAAACATCCGAAACAACTGGTCATTATTCCTTTCAGTTCCAATAAGGAAACGGTTCACTTTTATTGGAATAG
>CAXCBH010000115.1:0-5399 GCA_963980675.1 uncultured bacterium
TGAACCATTATTCTTTCTTCACCAAATGGAGTTGCACCGTTAGCAATGAAGGATTGAACTTTTGATCCATCGCCATTCTGGATGCGAATGATATCCCCACCTTCTATCAAATCAACAATTTCATCTTGGACATTAGTTCCAGAAGCATCAAATGCACTTAATAAAAGAAAATTCTGTCCATTATCTGGGTTAGGCGGATAGGTAGTACCATCATAAAAATTTGCAAATAAATGTAAAGTGCCCGCATCTACATCTACGTTTGGTATTTGACTTAAGCTATCATAATCAAAATCATATTCAGCGGGTGGGCTACCGACAGGTGGAATATTGTACAACCACTGCGTTGCCCAATAGCCACCTTCCACAAAATTAATCTCGGTCATGATAAGTGTATCTTTTTTTCCTGGCCTAAACAACTTATCGTCTGCGTCAAAAACTCTTGTTGCACTTTGACGAGCAACTTCAGCCGAATTGCTTGGCGGGAAAATAATAGTTGAAACTGTATCCAAAATGAGGTTGCCATCATCATCTTCAAAACTGTCTTCACAATTTTGATAACCTTGAATTGCATTTCCATATTCATCTACAGCATCAAAGGTGATATTAACCTCCCCACTAAAATCAGGACACCCATAAGAACTCATGACCAACTGACCATTGGTATGAACCTTTCCTTCTAAAACATCATTCGCACCAAAATTCACAACTCCTGTATTTCCTGGTCCAATCGGTTTTTCTTCATGAGTGAAATACATAAATTCTTCAAAACCCTGGGGAACCATAGTCGTATAGACCCTTCTCTCAATAGAAACCTCTGTTCCGCTTGGCGTTGTGTATTCTGCAACCCCAGTAGCATAGGCAATATATTCTTTCCTTGTTGAATTAATTTGCAACCTGGTAGAACAGGCAATATCTTTATATATACCTACAGGCTGATTATTCTCATCTTTTCCATAATCAACGCCATTTTGAATTAATAAAGTATCAGATGTGATCTGAGGAAGAATGATAATACCTACATCATTTAACCCTGCTTCAGCTGCATATAAAGCCCTCCACTCTGCATATCTATATTTTTCCATGGCAGCCTGGCTAAAAGAATTCTTTAAGTATGCAACTGTAAATGACATACTAACTAGAGTAAACAGTAATGCTAATGGAGCAACGCTTCCAAGATTAACCTGTCTATGCATTATCTTCATCCATTGCATTTGTCACTTTTGCCTGTATGTAGGCGGTACCAAGAAAAACAGTTCTATGATATATATGCTCTTCTATGATGTCCTGCGTAACCTCATCCATTACATCTGATTTCATTGCAAGATTAAGCGTTAAATGAATATAAGAATTTTTAAATACAGATAAACTCGGACTGCCCGCGGTCTCGTATTGCACTACAAAATCATTTACATATATTTCACGCCTGCCTCGACCTCTAAAAGCACCTTCTTTTGGAAACTTTAAAACACCATCAATCGGATCATCGCCATCAAACCGAATACCAAGTTTGTCATGGCACGATATTGTAAGATCAGGAGAAATATCAGTAAACTTTTCGTATAACTTTATTCGAGAAAAACCATTCTGGCCATCAATCTCAATTTTCTGAGCAAGGTTTAACTCACGAGTAATCTCTCGTATAACATTATTGCCATACTGTCGAAGATCTTGTCTTACCGTATCAGTCTGATAATGAAGCATCACTGCCTGGGCCCCACTGGTCATTCCAAGTGCGATAATACTAACAACTACTATGGCTGCAGAAAGCTCAAGTAATGTCATCCCTTTTGATGTATACTTAAAAACTTTCACCATTAAATCTCAAACACTGTCATTATTGTTGATAACTTTCTCTCTTGGACAACATCACCCGCATAGGATCCTGGAGGCGTTATAAAACGGTCATTCCACCTTATCCAACATTCTAACTCATAACGACTAAAATCTGTTGACCCAAAGTCATTAAACCGATCTAACCTATCTAAATCATAATATAATTTTGCTTGAATAGAATTTTTTATTCCCCGACCTCCAACAAGGTATACATCATCGCCATCTGGGTCTCCAGCTCGTTCCGATGGAGATAGGTTTCCATCTGCCACCCGACCTTTCCAGTATTCCATATAATTTAATAATTCTTCTGTGGCGCGTTCTTTGACCTGCAAAGAATGCAGTTCACTCCTGGCATGGACTACGCCCATTAATAGGCCGATACAAGCAATTGAGATTATAACCGTAGCAGTCATTACCTCAATAAAAGTGACACCTTGACTAGTCTGCTTAAAATTCATGGTTTACAATACGTTTTGGGCAAATAGTTTTGGATTTTCAGCAATTCCTTGAGCTATCTTTCTTTCAATCTCTCCTTTTGATACAAGGCGCTGTAGATCCTGGTCTAAAGATTGCATACCTTCTACACCACCGGACTGAATTATAGACGGTATTTGGTATATTCTATCTTCGCGAATAAGGTTTCTGATGGCTGTATTTGCAATCATAATCTCACAGGCAGGTATTCTACTTTTTCCATCTTTAGTTTTTAATAATTTTTGAGCGATTACTGCTTCTAAGCTTTCGGAAAGCATGGATCTTATTTGACTCTTTTGACCTGAAGGGAAAATATCAATAATGCGGTCAATAGTTTTGACGGCACTTGAAGTATGCAAGGTAGATAAAACCAAGTGACCAGTCTCTGCCGCTGTCAACGCTAATGAAATAGTCTCAAGGTCACGCATTTCTCCAACAAGAATAACATCAGGATCTTCGCGTAAAGCTGAACGCATAGCATTTGCAAAACTATGTGTGTTAGCACCCAGTTCTCGTTGATTGATTAAACATTCCTTTGTGTGATGATAATACTCTACTGGGTCTTCAATGGTTATAATATGAGATTTCCTCTGAATATTAATATGGTCTACCATAGCAGCTAGAGTCGTACTTTTACCAGACCCCGTTGGACCTGTTAGAAGTACGAGTCCACGGTCTAATAATGCTAGATTTTTTAAAACAGGCGGAATACCTAAATCATCGAAGTCTTTTACCACCTCTGGAATGGTTCTAAAAACGCCTGCAAGTCCTTTAATCTGACTAAAAAAGTTTACACGAAAGCGACCTTTACCTTCCAGACTCGCTGAAAAATCAATCTCTTTTCGCTCTTCAAAAAGCTTTATCTGATCCTGATCCATGACTTGAGGAAGAATAGATTCCATATCTTCATTCCTAAGAGGATCCATGTTTAGTGGTTGCATAGTCCCATTTATACGAACCATGGGAATGGACCCCACACTCAGATGGAGATCCGATGCACCACTATCAACGGAATAAGCGAGAAGTTTATTTAAATCCATAAAGAACTATTCTCCTTCAGGAGAACCATAACCTCCAAATTTCCCCATGTCTGCATCATAAACAACTTGGTGACCTGCACCACCTGACATTTCCTCAGTGCTTGTAGCTGTTATCCGACCACCTTGATCACTTAATTGAATATCAAATGTCCATTTGAGCTTCGTTGATCTGCTTACATCCAGTTGCCCTGCTTGCTCTAACTGGTCTGTCTCCGTAGGCCATTCACCCCGCGTCTGGTAATACATTTTAGATGCATTATTGATATTAGACATCACTGTACGGGCTTCTGATGCATAGGAACTTTTTACATAGTCTAAATAGGTAGGTAATGCAATCACAGCAAGAATCGCGACAATTACAACCACAACCATGATTTCAATCATAGTAAAACCTGATTGTGTTTTTCGTTTAAGGTTCATGACTTTTCGTCTCCTTATTTCAATTAAATTAGCGAGGTAGAAACATTTAGGCATCTCCGCACGGATGATGCACTCCTCCAAGTTCAATTAAAAAACGAAAAAAAGTGTGATTTTACTCACACTTAAACTAGATTATTTCAAGTAGAGAATTTTATGGGTATCAAGAAAGGATAATGATGTGAGTTTAATAAAATAAATTCCTGTAGAAACCCCCACGCCATTTTCATCTTTTGCATCCCAAATCACACTATAATATCCAGGCTTGGCTTCACCATTTTTCAGTGTTTTTATCAAGCGACCATTCAAGTCAAACACAGCCAAATGAATTTTGCCGGTTTTGGGAATATTGTAAGAAATGGATGTACTCGGATTAAAAGGATTTGGATAAGGAGAGTTTAATAAAAATTCAGAAGGAAATTGTTCATCCGAATTCAAGTCTAATAAGTCAGACAACAAATAAACAATGCCGTTGAATTCAATTTCTTCAAATTCATATAGGTGATCGACACCATCACGATTGGGATATAAATCAATAATCTGAAAAGACGAATCCGATGTTACTGCTGGAGGAAGAATAGCATAATAATTGTAATCACCCTGGTAAACAGCCCTGTCCACGCCAGATCCCCCGAAAAGTATATCATCTCCACCATACCCAATAAACGTATTATTTCCATCTGTACCACCAATTTGGTTGGAAAAATCGTTACCATAAAAATTGATAGACTGATTTCCTGATGTTTTGATATTTTTTAAATATTGGGAGCGATATGTATAATCCAGCCCATCTTGGTTTATCATGAAAAAATTGGAATTAAAGCCTTGAGGTAAAATAGCCGTGTACTCCCAGGCTTCACCAAAAAACCCATTAATAATTTCAAAAAGTGCAGGATCACCATTCTCCATAGCTTCTCGAGTAATAAAAGCATATTCCTGATCACCGCAAAATCCATCGCCATTGGGATCATGAGCCCAAAGTCCAAAATAACATTCTAATCCCATAGCTAAGTATTCTTCGTCAAAATCATCTTCAGGTAAATCGCTCAATGGATTATAAACATCATTATTGATGGCATTTAACATAGCTGATTCGATAGCATTTTGCATAACAGGCAAGGCCAACTGAATTCCAAATCCATGTATAAAGTGTAAAACTTCTTCGTAGGTTGCATCCCGTTCAGCGCTGCTCATGTATTCTGGTGAACCCTCTGGAAAAACTTCTATAGCAAGGAGATCCTGTCCGTTCACTCCGGAATCAAATATATCCCAGAGATACGGATTTTCATATTCATCCTCGTCATTCAATAGAAACATTATTGCATTGCTTGCAGCCATGGCAATGGCAATATTCGATTTGTCACTGCCCCAATCTGTGTCTGGAATATCAGCGAGATATGACTCAAGAACGCGGCGAGTATGTAATATTTGCGGAACAGTGAAATCATCCTGAATCAAGAATTGAATCAAATCGCCATTGGGTGCCACTATATGAGTATACCTGGAAGCCACATTTCTGAACAGAGAGTCTACATCATCAGGTAAATTCACAATTCCGTTCTCTGATGATGATATATCAATATTTGGGAGAATAGGCGTTGAGTTATCTCCAGTTACAAAAAGATTTACACCAAT
>CAXCBH010000116.1:0-5337 GCA_963980675.1 uncultured bacterium
AATCTCTTGAATCAGGAAATTGATTCGCTTCCCCACAGGTTCTTCCTGGGTCATATATGATGACAATTGTGTAAAATGACTTTTACAGCGAACAATTTCTTCTGTAACGTCAGCCCGTTCAGATAAAAAAGCGACTTCCTGAATGAGACGAGTTTCATCTAGTGCTTCTCCATCTAACAATTCCGAAATCTTTTCCCGTATTTGAGCCTGTTTCTCAAGACTAAACTTTCCAGAAATTTCTCCGACTTCATCAATTCTGGTTTGAAGGAGTTCCATTCGATTCAATATATCTGTTTGTATCTGATGTCCTTCTTTTTCACGCATTTCATTTACCTGGTTTAAAGCAAGTTCCACTGCTTTTAAGATGATACCAGGTTTTAAGTTTTCCGGTTCGTCTGCGGAAAGAAGATCATTGGTTGAAATTATATCACTCAAATTCATTCTTTGACCATAGTCCACATGTATTTTTTTTACCACATCCTGTAAAATTTCAAATCGTTTTCGATTGAAACTCAATTTTTGTGAGTCCTGACTTGACTTTAATTCAAAACGCACCTGGACATTACCTCGCTGAAGAGATGTCTCGAGTGTATTTCGAACCTTTATTTCCAGGATGGGGTCCAAATTGAACCCGCGAATTTTTGTCTCTAAAAACCTAGAGTTAACCGTCCGTATCTCTACATCGATCTTATTTGGGCCTTTGCCGGATGAACCGCGACCAAATCCTGTCATACTTTTAATCATAATTTCCTATAAGGGTATAGCCTATTAAATTACGAACTTTAGAGAATATTATCCAAGAACGATGATGCCCGGAATATGATAAATATTGGGCTATAAAAACCAGAGCCTAAACCCAATATCTTAAGAATAAAAGAATAGCCAAACTATTAATCAAGAAGTTTTGATTTCACCCATTCCAATGAAAAATTCAAAGATATGAGATGATGGTTCCCTAATCCATCAGCAGAACTCGATGATAAAAAAGCATAATCGATCCCGAGTCCTTCCCATTCCACACCCAATCCACCTGTTGAATTATTAACAGAGTTTCGCCCTAATCGGATAAATAGTTTATCTTTATAGATCCCTTCTATTCCGAATGATCCATCCACAGAAAAGGAACCAAATCCCAATTGTGAATCTAAATGACGATTGGATGTAGAAATATCCAGATTGAACATAGAATGAAGACTCACAGGAATCTTTGTCAACTTCAACGGTTGATGGATTCCAACAGAAACGGTTGGTGTTGTTCCTTCCACAGTTCCATTTTCCCAAATAAGTCCGGAAGCTGGGAGATTCCGAGCAACAATGCCAATATTTGTTTCATAGATTTTTTTTACGATTCCAAGATCTATGCCAACACCCAAAGCAAACTGATTATCCAGTGAATAGGATAAAACTTTTACGCCAATGCCTATTGGCAAATCTCTAAACGAATGGTTAAATGCACCATGGATACCGATTTGATGTTGACTGAAAAATTGAAGTTGATCTACATCCAAGCGTTCACCTTCATCCAAAATCCCATTCCCTTCACCCGGATCATTGGTCCCGAATTGCCCATCATTCCCCCAATCCAAAAGCATATTTCGTGTATCCGGGATTTGACCGATACCTTCATACAGCATATTGACTTGAATAGGCTTTCCTTTTCTTTGAAACTGAAATCCTGCTAGATCATTATTCAAAATCCCTGAGAACCGAGATTGATGAGTCAAATTGACATTTGGAGTTAGCACTAGCGAAAATATCGGATTTATTAATGATGATGTTGGCGAACCAAAATTATAAGCGGTAGTTGCTTTCCCTAAGGATGCAGTTCGGGCATCGGTTACATGCTCAAAGAGTTCCCAACCATAATTCACCAAAAAACCATTAGAAAACCCAATACTCACAATAAAAAAGTAAGAAAATAATGAGATTTGCCATTTAGATACGAAGTCTCGAATAAGGCTTTGAGTCTTTGCTACTTTGCGGTATTTCCTACAACCCATGTTCTTTTTTGATCTCATCTAAAGTTTTAAGTGCTTCCAGGGGTGTCATTGAATTCACATCCAATTCATTCAGTTTTTTGCGCAATTTTAATTCTTGTTCCTGGAACAGTGTTATCTGGTTGGACGGTTCTGGAGGCGTAGAAGTTCCACCTTTTTCCACAGATTGCTGGATATGATGGTTCAGTATCTCCGTTGCACGATGAATCACTGATTTTGGTAATCCTGCCATTTGTGCCACATGAATCCCATAACTTTTATCAACTGACCCTTTTGCTATAGAGCGAAGAAATACTATTTTATCTCCAAATTCTTTCACTTCCACATGGTGATTCTCAACCCGTTCCAGGAGTGATTCCAGATCTGTTAATTCATGGTAGTGAGTTGCAAATAAAGTACGAGCCAAAACACCTTCTGTGTTATGAAGAAATTCTGTTATAGCCCACGCCAGAGAAAGTCCATCAAATGTGGCTGTCCCTCGACCAATCTCATCTAGCAGGATCAAACTCCTATTCGTGGCATTATTCATAATATTGGCGGCTTCGTTCATTTCCACCAAAAAGGTACTTTCACCACCAGCAAGATTATCACTGGCTCCTACTCGAGTAAACAATTTATCAGATATTCCAATTTTTGCTGAATTAGCCGGGACAAAACTTCCAATCTGAGCCATTAATACAATGAGTCCCACTTGTCTTAAATAAGTGGATTTCCCTGCCATATTGGGTCCCGTAATTAAATGGATCTGGTTGATCTTAGAATCTATGGAGAGATCATTAGGGATAAATTTATCGGTGGATGGCAATAACTGTTCAACAACAGGGTGACGTCCTTGGTTAATCTCTAATTCCGGATTATTTGTCAATTTTGGGCGAACAAAATTCTGATTCAATGAAGTTGCAGAAAATCCAACCAAAAGATCCATCCGATTGATAGCTTTTGCATTAGTGTGGATATCAGAAATAGTGCCCAATAAGAATTGGCACAATTCAGAGAAAATATTGGATTCTATCGTAAATATTTTTTCTTCTGCATTGAGAATTTTATCTTCATATTCTTTTAATTCTTCGGTGATATATCGTTCAGAATTAACGAGGGTTTGTTTCCTAATAAATGTTTCTGGGATTTTAATCTGATGGACTTTGGTTACTTCGATGTAATAACCAAATACCCTGTTAAATCCCACCTTTAGCTTTGGAATGGCCAATTCTTCTCGCAATGAACTCTGAAAATTATCTATCCATTCTTTCCCGGAATTAAGCAAAGTTCGTAATTCATCAAGATTACTATCCACACCCTTACAAATTATATTTCCCATTTTAACCTGTATCGGTGTATCTTGATTGATTAGAGATAAGATCTTTTCAGTGATCGAATTTGTGTCAATAAATGATTTTGCCAATAATGCCAAGTTTTGATCGTCTGCTGATATTAATTCTTTTTGCCAATCGGGAATTTTCTGCAAAGTAAGTGCTATCCCTATCACATCTCGGGGCGACGCTTTACCATGATTCACTTTTCCAAGAATACGCTCCAAATCAGCTGTTTTGCTTAACGATTCTCGTATTGATTTCATGAGCCTAACATTTTTAGAAAAAGCATCAACCACATCCAACCTTGCATTGATTCTTTTAATATCAGTCAGTGGATAATGTAGCCATCGTCGGAGAAGTCGGCCTCCGCCAGCAGTTTGGGTTTCGTCAATACAATCCACCAATGTTCCATGCGTCCCTTGTGTAGCCAAACTTTGGAATACTTCCAAATTCCGAATTGTAAATCCATCTAGCCCCATAAAACCTTCGTTAAAAACTGGAACTATTTTAGATACATGATCCAGAGTTGAACTCAAATTGGATTTAATATGATGCAACAAAGCACCGCCAGCTGAGATAGCTAATTTCAATTCATCACACCCGAATCCTTTTAAGGATTTAAGATTAAAATGTTGGGTCAGTGCTCTGTATGATGAATCCTGATCAAAGATCCAATTTTCTATCTGCGTAATAAATGGACGAAATTCACGGTACCATTCTGTGGTAGAATAAACCACACTTTCATCCAAAATCATTTCACTGGGAGAGAATTTTAACAAATTATCTTTTAATTGGTACACAGAACATTCACCAATATGGAATTCTCCTGTTGATGGATCCAGGAAAGCAAATCCCGCATTATCCTTTTTAAAGGTTACAGATCCAATATAACGGTTGGATTTTTTACTCAATGCCTGGTCGCTTATAAGTGTCCCGGGTGTTACAACTTCGATTACTTCCCGTTTCACAATCCCCTTGGCTAATTTCGGGTCCTCCACTTGTTCGCAAATGGCCACACGATGTCCCGCCTTCACCAATTTTGGGAGATAATTATCTAAAGCATGATACGGAAAACCGGCCAATGCCACATTGGATGCTTTTCCATTAGCCCGTTTTGTCAAAACAATTCCAAGAACCTTGGCAGTAATTTCCGCATCTTCCAGAAAAGTCTCATAGAAATCACCCATCCTGAATAACACTAGCGTATCTTCATATTGTGATTTCACTTCCAGAAATTGCTTCATGACCGGTGTTTGTGCGATGACATCCTTACCCATTCAAAGAATTTCCTTTCAAGCGCACATTTTCCTGTCGTATAGTAAAATGTTTCTTATCGAGATATTCCAACAATGGAATCGCTGTTTTACGTGAGAGTCCCGTTATTTCTTTAAAATCTGCCACAGCTAATTTCTCCCTCGACTTGAAAAATTTATGAATGTCATGAATAACATTATCAAGATAGGAACGGTTTAGCCAAAAGTTATTTCCAAGATTTTCCACCTTTCCCTGGGCAAATAACAAGTGAATCAGATCCCCCACCCTTTTGGGTTTGAATCCGGACGCTTCTGTAATCTCTTTGAGTAGAATCGGCTCAAATCCGGATTGAGTTAAGATAGATTCAATTTTTCCCAATTCTTCTAAATCCTTTTGAGAAAACTCAGGCTTATAACCCACAAGAGAGAATCCACCTTTTTCTTCTGAAATAACGCCATTTTCTAATAGGATTTTCATGACAATCTCAAACCAGTCTTCCGACCATTTAAGTTGGTTTAATATTCCATCGGAGCTAAGGACAGATCGGAAAGGATTCTTTTCATAAGTATCATCAAAATAGAATTTTAAATCTTTTTTCCCCTTTTCCAATCCAGACTCAGAGTATAGAATTCCACTCTCGGACTCCATTACATGTATTTCAACAATCCAACTCTGTAAAATTTCTTTAGAAATAAAAAATAACATCTGCCATTTTTCTCTCGATTTGGGTGTTTTCCAATCTTCATCGATCAAATAACCAAACCGTTCCTTCG
>CAXCBH010000117.1:0-5291 GCA_963980675.1 uncultured bacterium
TTAAGATTGGGAACTTGAGAATGTAACCGTAGAGCCTTATACAGATGATGGTAGTGAGAATCGGTACGTAGCCAAGGTTGAGCTAAGCTCAGTAGAAGAAAATTACCTTAACCAGCCCTTTGCTGTTGATCTTGGTGTACAGTTCATTCCGGATATTGATACTATAACATACAATAAATGGTCTGCAGCATTTGGAGATTATAAAGTCACAGAGAAACTCTTAAAAATTATAAATAGTGAAGTATCAAGAGAAGGGAGCTTTACAATCAATCGAGAGTTTGACACTCCGGTTACACTCATTTATATGGATGGCCAGCAGTCTGAATTTTTTGTTCTGTTTGATAAGCAAAAATACACTGTTCTGCGTGGTCTGAACTGGGAGATCCCTTTCAGTGTGGGCGGCGTTAATACAGATGCAGATTTCAGCGTTGAACTTGCCGGCGGAAAGGACCTGGTTAAGGAACTTGTTTCTGGTTTGCCTCGGGCTTACATAAAGGGCAAGGGCATTGGTAATGGAACCGTGGAAGTGGTTGGTTATAGGAAGCGGGATAAAAAATCCAGCATCACGTCGGCACGAATTGTTGTTGTGGATCCACAATATAGCTCACCATCTGATGATAAGGAGATTTACATAGGTGAAAAATATGTCTTTGACAGCAGGGTGAAAGACGTAGACCGAGACAGGATATCTGTGAAAATTTCAGGATCGGCAGTCAACACAAAAACATTTAATTCATTTGAAGCCAAGCTGACACCAAAAAGTAAGGGCAAGTTGAAGTTCGAAACTTTTGTAGATGGTAATCTGGTCAAGGGTTTAGCTCATGATGTTAAGGTGAGAAAAATTCCACCACCAAAACTTGATTTCAAAAGAATGGGCAAGGGCTCAAACAACCTGCTCTTGACAGTGACAACATACGGAAATAAAAACGGCAAAAAAGCAGTCGTACCTCTCTCTGGTATCTATGGGAAGCTTGAAGAAGAGCAACCTGAGAAAAGAGTTGGAAACAGACGGGTGGTAAAATATAGTCTTGAGTTGGATGAACCCCAGTTTGGTTCTAAAACTGAAATAAAAATAAAAGTTGTTGATAAATACAAGGCAGAGTCTGTTTCTGATAACGAGTTTGAATATTATGATTAATAGAATGAAAATAAGAATTCTGATTTTCCTGGCAGGATCCGGCCTTATGGCTCAGGAATCCTTGTTCTGGGAAGTTGCAGATCCTATTGTGAATAGTGAGTTTATTGAAGCGTATATCAATCGACTTATAGAAGTTGACAAGTTTGAAGAGAATACCATTCAGGCGTCTCATTCTGTAATTGTACAGGTTGAAATCACAGATGATAAGGTTGAGCTAAAAAAATTAAAGGCCAAGAACTACCAAATGGGTGAATACCAGTCTTTCATGATGGACGAGATAGCAAAGATGGATCCAATACAGTTAAATACTATTTTGGAAAGAGAATATAAATGGAAGGATGTAAGCAGGCGCGATTTATCAGAACTGGAAGAATTCAGTACCGTAGACAATATTTTCAAAGAACGTAGTTTTAAGGATGCTCGGGATGCATTCTGGTGGTCTAATTCACAGATTAGTGCAAGTACATCTCTAAAAGTATTTATCAGGCAGAAAAGCAGTAATCTGGCATTTAGGATTGAGCAGGGTTTTGGCGATCTGGGCTTTAGTCGTCAATTATCAAAAAATATATTGTTGGGTATCTCTAATGATATTGTTAGTACCTACATAATAGTTCCTGGAAATACTGAATCTGTTTTAAATGGCATTGGCCATCCGCTAGAAGGGAATTTTGGTTTTGGTTTTAAATTTGATACTCATATGCTGGGAGGTCAGGTTAATTATATGGATATTGATGGTCAGGAATATAATTATACCAAAATATTCAGCCGCAAACACCTAGTGTTACCCGCCAGCAGTGGCTTAATGTACTGGAGTAATACGTTTCAAATTAATAGAAAAATAGACTCTGGTTATGGTTCAAAAATAAAAGACCAGAAAAAAGAAAAAGCGAAGGCAGAAAAAAATATTGTAAAGAGCCGTACCTGGATAACAGGGAATGAAAAGTATTCTGGTATCTTTCAAAGTAGCAATGATGGAATGGTGATTATTACTGTAGAAAGAAATGAAAAAGATCATAAAGCAGCTGCAAAAGGCAGAGAATGGACCAAATCAGGAAGTAAAATTGAAGCGATTCTCAAGGAAAGAAAAAAGAATCAAGTAACTCTAACTAGAAAAAGTGATAATAGAGAGTTGGTGTACAAAATCACGGACCTATCCGAAGAAGATCAGAGATTTTTGGATGGACTCAAGTGGGATGGAGAACAAACAATATCAATTCCAGTTGAAACATTGACTTCATCCGATCAACAACTCATCAGAGCCGCTACTGGAATTGTCAAGGCAAGAAAAGGAAAGGGTCGCGAATTGAAAGTAAGCGAACCTTTTGCTTCTATGAGGCTGAAAGCGGGTCTTTCATTCACCCAGCTTGTTCATGGGGTGGTTGACACTGCAAATAATGTTAGCATTTCAGATCGCATAACCGGTTCTAATTCAATTGGTTTTTATGCAAAAGTTGAAGGTGTAACAGATACCAAAAATACTAAAGCATATTTACAACTCAATATATCAGGTAATGGTTTCAAAGCCTATAGCCTTGGATTTGAGCATAATGTATGGAAAATGGTCAACCTGGGAGTTGACTGCACCTTATACCCCAACAATTCTTCAATTGAATTTCAGGATAAACGTGATAACCTTGTAAGTACTTGGAATTGGTATCCTGGCAGTCGGCCTGACGAATTGGGAGAAGGTGGTGGAAGTTTATTAATTGCCCCATATGTGACTGTCAATTTTTAAATTATTTTGGATATAAATATGATACATAACTCAAGAAATTTATTATGGATGCTGTCACTGAATATTGCATTGAATGCCCAGGATAGTATTGCATTAAAAAATGACAATGCACAGGTTACTGAAGATGGTTCTATATCTATTAGTGTGCTTAAAAATGATGATATAAAAGATAAAAGCAACCTGATATTAGAGATTGTGGAAGCACCAAAGTTTGGTACTGCGGAGATCAATGGTAACAGCATTGTATATACCCCCAACCCCAATGCGAATGGAATAGAGGTGTTTAGATATAAGGCAGATACTGGGACAGCAAGCGGGACAGCTCAGGTAAGGGTTAATGTAAATGCGGTTAATGATGCGCCTGAAGCGATTGTGCTTGAAAAGAATACAATACTTGAAAATATACCCGCTGGTACTGTTATTGGGGCCTTAACTACGACTGATCCTGATGAGGACGATAGATTTTCTTATGAACTCGCACGAGATGGGAGCAGAGACAACTTTAAAATAAATGGTTCCAACCTTGTCACCAAACAACCCTTTGATTTTGAAGAGACCGCTACCTATACTGTCACTATACAGACTACTGACTCTGGAAATAAATCTTTTGTTGGGACAGTCTCAGTTAAAGTTGAGAATGAAAATGAACCGCCTATTCTTAAGGGAAATAAAAACCTGAAATTATTTCATGCAGAAAATGCAGGTAAAATTGTAGCAAGCCTGGAAGCCACCGACCCTGATGCAGACCAGACTGGTATTAAGTACAAACTCAGCACTAGTCCGGACAAAGGAGTATTCAAGATTACCCGCAGTGGGGATCTCTCATTTTTAAGAGAACCGGATTTTGAAACCCCCATTGATGAAAATAAAGATAATGTGTACGAAGTTGCATTTAAGGCTGTAGATAGTAAGGATAGCAAACTGTTTGTTGAAGGAACCGCATCCATCACACTTACGGATGAACTGGAGACAGAGGTAAAAACGCTGGATAAACGTAAATTTATTGCATGGACAGTTGATCATCAGCCCTATCATATATTAATGGAAGATGCAATTCAAGATTATATAGATTTAAAATATATGGACGATGAATCTAATGTAGATGGCATTGATGATGGTAACGGTGAAGTAATAAGAGAATTGAACCCAACTGACCAAATTATTTTAGTACAGAAAAAAGATAATAGCGACGAGATCTATGAAATTTGGTATGGGAATGGCCTTGACTATACAATTATAGACCGGGAAAAAGTAGATTGGGTATTCAGCCAGGATATTCAAACTGTTCTCATGACACGTGATCAATATTTAACCAATGATTCTGAAACAGTATTTCATGAGAGTGAGAGTGAGAGATTAATTGCTGGTTACGGGTCACAATTCTCAGTATGGCACAGCAGTAATTTTAAATTATCCCTGTCTTCCTTTTCCATGCGATCCAACCTGCTGCAGTATGCTGCGAATATGCGAGTAGGAAATGAATTAATTGGCCTGCCCGGTTTACTTGGCGGTTCAAGTGAGTTGGGTGTAGCTACGCAACGATCAGAATTTGGTTTCAGGATGCCATTTGCGTTTGATGTTGGTAAGATGGGTGGTTATGACAATAAAAGCTCTGTACTCAGTGGTAAATATGGAGGGCTATACGCCAGAGGGAATATTGAAAATTTATTTTCAACGAAAGCGGATTACCATGGATTAATTGGATTTACGTTTTACCCATCAAGTTCAGGGGAGAAGCTCTCATCTCCTACAGACCTTGAGCCCAATGATGCAACCAAGTGGGAGGCCATAGACGATTCTACTATTAATGTAAACATATTGGATAGCTACGCATTGATGGCCACTACAGTGCAAGTACCCATAAAGCTTTCATTTATTGGTCGTTTAACAGCGGCCCCCGGGTTTCATTACATGAAGGTGGCCCACAGGCTGAAGGATACTAGGACAAAGGCTAACGACAATGGTGAACTCTATGAGAGAACATACTTTGATGATAAATATAGGGCAGTTTCTGATAGTAGTGGTAATACTGTGGGAGATTTTGATTTTCAATCTCTCAATGATGATAAAAATTCCTTTACAAGATTAAACTCATTTTATATCAGATTTGATTTGCTAGGGCAAATCGGGCAAAAGCCTAACTTTATAGAAAAATTGTCTTTTCTTGATTTTATCCAAATATCTAAGGTACCCTTTTACGAATTTTCTTTTCAATATATCACAGGTTTGAATATGATTTATACATTAAACCTTAATTTGTCGGACGACTTTGGAGTTTCAATAACGGGTCTTAAGAAAAATGCTGCTTTGAAAGGTAATTGGATGCCAGATAGTAAATTATGGGTAGGCCTAAAGTACCGAGCAAATTTTTAATTTATATTCTAACGCTTTAAACATAGGCACAAAGGAGTGCCTTTC
>CAXCBH010000118.1:0-5144 GCA_963980675.1 uncultured bacterium
AAAAAAATCCCCGCCACTGAGTGTATTTTTGTTGTTTCAAGTGCTTCATCAAGGGTAAGGTCTGGTAAGATGGTTGGAATTCGTTTGGATAGCATAGTTTTTCCGCTTCCGGGAGGTCCAACCATGATCACATTATGGCCACCAGCTGCTGCCACTTCCAAGGCCCGTTTTACCTGTTCCTGTCCTTTTACATCTGAAAAATCCCTTGAATAACTACTATGTTGTTTAAAATGTGACTTCAAGTCCGTTTTGATTGCATCTTTCTCAATTATCCCATTCAGGATATGGACCACTTCATTTAGTGATGAAGCACCTGCAACCTTTACCCCTTCCACCACAGATGCTTCTTTGGCATTCTCTTCAGGAACTATGATTCCAGGAATTCCACTTTTCTTGGCACAAATAGCAATGGGAAGGACACCCTGGATTGGACGAATGGAACCATCCAATGCCAATTCACCCATCAAAAGGATTTTATTTATATAATCTTCACTCACCTCCCCAATCGCTGATAAAAGGCCGATAGCAATGGGCAAATCAAAGGCAGATCCTTCTTTTCGGATATCTGCTGGAGCAAGATTGACGGTAATATGTTTGCCAGGAAGTTTATATCCGCTATTTTGGATCGCAGCTGAGACACGCTCTTTACTTTCCTTGACCGCTCCTTCTGGTAAACCGACTGTAACAAACTTTGGGAGTCGAGAACCTGTTATATGACATTCTACCTCAACAATATAGGCATCAATTCCAAGAATAGAACTGCTGAGGACTTTTGAGTTCAAATCAGAAACAGGTGCTAAAATTGGTATAGACTAGGAAAGGGATAAAGATATAAAGAATTGAATCACGAATTAAATAGAATAGAAAAAATGTAACGAGTACAGTCCAGCCTTTTTCTCTTATGAGTTTTGTGAATCCTCCTGCTCTATATATATCCAGCCAACCATTAATAAATTTTGGCCGATGAAATGGCATTAATTTTTTCCGGGTTTGATTTTTTCAAATTTCAGGTTTTCGTATTTTTGCCACATAGTACCGCCTGATGCATCGGCAAAGCGATATGCGAATTCCAATGCTTCATAGAATGGCCGGTTAGCGTATTCTCCATGAGAATAAAATTCATCAATCCATTCTGCCATTTCTGCGATAGTAACTTCCTTCAATTTATCAAAAATGCCATAGATCAATTCTGCTCTATTTTCGTAGTACCATTCTGTAAAGTCACCATACCCAACTGAGTTTTGAAGTTCTGTGTGTGTTTCATACACTTGGGTCAAATAGGAGAATAGGAATGTTTCTTTTTCGTCAACAGACAAGGTTTTCCAATATGTAACCACCGGTGAAAGTTTACCTTCGCCAGTTTGTGCGAACAAAATTGTTATGAGTAGAAATGGAATGAGTTTTTTCATAATTGACTCTTTTTAAGCATCTTGGACTATTTAATTAGGCCAAAAATACGATTTTCAGTGACATATGGCTAATGCTAAACATCTGCAGGGTCAATCCAATCTCCATGGAAATCAATCAGTTGGATTAAGGCATCAACAGCAGATTCTGAAGGGATATTATTTTTGATCACTTCTTGGCCTTTATAAAGTGATACCTTACCGACTCCCGTCCCGACATATCCATAATCAGCGTCCGCCATTTCTCCGGGACCATTAACAATGCAGCCCATAATCCCAATCTTTAGCCCTTTCAAATGATTGGTCCGAGCTCGAATTTTTGCCGTCGTTTCTTGAAGATCAAACAAGGTTCTTCCACAGGATGGACAAGAAATATATTCTGTTTTTGAGATTCTGGAGCGGCTTGCCTGGAGAATTCCAAATGAGGTTTCATTTACATAACCAGCATCATAACTGGAGTCAATCCATATACCATCTCCGAATCCATCCAACTGAAGTCCACCTAAGTCTGTTGCTGAATAAAGAAGAAATTCATCCTGAGAACATTGGCGATAGGATCTTTTAACGATAATGGGATTTTGGATTGTTTTCTTCATGCATTCAACAAAAAATCGTCTTTGGTCAGCATATCCGTGTTCGTTATTAGTATCTAAAACAAATATTGTATTTTTTAGTTGACTTATTTCAGATAAAAAACTTGAGGAAATGTCTGTATAAATATTTAAAAATGAAATATTATTTTGATCAATCAACGATTTTTCATCAAATGAATAAAATGAAAAATGTCTCTCTTTATCTTCCAATGAAATATGGTTTTGGATTATTCCTAATGTGCCGGGAATATCAAAATCAATGGAATTGTCTCCAATAAATAGAAAATCCACAGCTTGATCTGAAATTTGCCATTTATCTCGGTTTTCAGAATAAATATATCCAAATGGTATCAGATCGTGATATGTAATTAAATCTTTTTTTGACATATTGCCAATGATGCGCGGCACCTCATCACCACCTATATTCATTATAGTATTTGAATCTCGTTTATTTCGGAAAAATGGGTCATATGGAATGGAATTGATTCCTGGAATCGGTTTATGATTTTTTCTGGCCTCATAGCGATTGATCAATAATTGTGCCACCGGAATTTCAGCTTCTGGCTCTTCCGTTAAAGAGACACGGATTGTATCACCCAAGCCATCTTCCATGAGTGTACCAATTCCAACAGATGATTTTATTCTACCATCTTCACCTTCTCCAGCTTCCGTCACACCAAGGTGAAGTGGGTAATTCATACCTTCAAACACCATCGTTTTCACAAGTAGTCGATATGCTTGAACCATAACCTGTGTATTACTGGCTTTCATGGATAAAATGATATCGTGATATTTTTCGTCTTCTGCAATGCGAAGGAATTCCATAGCAGATTCTACCATTCCCAGGGGCGTATCTCCATAGCGGCTCATAATCCTGTCAGACAATGATCCATGATTTGTCCCAATCCGCATAGCGGTTCCATACTCCTTACAGATTTGAATCAGTGGAATAAATCTTTCTCGAATACGATCCAATTTCTCTGCATAAGTCTCATCATTATAATCATGAACTTCAAATTTCTTTCGATCGGAATAATTACCTGGATTCACACGAACTTTTTCAACAATTCTTGCTGCTACCTCCGCTGCATTCGGTGTAAAGTGAATATCAGCAACTAAGGGAGTATAATAGCCTTTCTCTCTCAATCCATCCCGAATCGCCTGAAGATTTTCTGCTTCTTTAACGCTGGGCGCCGTCACACGTACAATCTCACATCCTGCATTGATCATCCGGATTGATTGGTCAATGGTCCCGATAGTATCTAAGGTATCCGTGGTAGTCATGGACTGGATTCGGATCGGATTTTTTCCACCTACACCCACATTCCCAACCATAACTTCCCGTGTTTGCCACCGCTGGTACCTTGTTAAACTGGGACAATAGGTTTGCATTATTGCCCTTGGAAAGGTTGGTTTATATATTGTTTTGCTTTATTCATTGCAGACGAAAAATTATCGAGTTTCAAACATTTTTTGTAGCTTGATTTTGCTTCAATTCTATCATTCATCATATCATAAGTCATGCCTTGTAATAAATACGCATTTCCTAATATAATATCCAACTCTGCTGTATATGAATTGATAGCTGAATTCAGAAATTCCAATGCATCTGAATATTTGTTTTGATGAAAAGAGAATAATGCTTTTTCATAATCTAAATAAGATCCATACCATTCTTTCTGGCGATGTGTGAGATTAGGTGATAGTAATTCTATATCTTCTATTATTGCCGAAATATTTTGTGAATTTCCTATTCGAATCATGGATTCTAAAAGGAGAAGATTAAAATAATAATTTTTCGGGAAATGCGCCACCAGATCCTTGGAATGTTTAAAAGCTAGTATCGGTTCATCTTCCACCCACAAATAGAGAAAACTGAGAATTCCTTTTGCCTCGATCCATGCCCAGTCTCCCTCATTTGCAGACATGGACATTTCATTCAATCCCACATCTCTGGATGCATCTAACCCATAGAGTTCCACAGCCCATTTTATTAAAAAATTACTCATAGAACTGTAATACTCTACAATTCCAATTGGAAGCCTAGCATCCATAATTTCGGGTGATTTTTTTGCTACATCATCTATAATTGAAAATCCTTTATACGCACGAAGGAATGTCTTAAACCATTTTTTATCCCCCAAAGTAACACGTGCACTTAAGCCCATTGCAGATCCTCGATAAAGCTGATAGGTTTGATCGTATTCGAATCTCTCCACCAACTCTTCATATACCGGTTGAATTAATATAAGATCTGTTTCAAGCAAGATATTGGCTTCTTCAAAAGAATCATTTGCCTGACTTCGTACCCAACGGGCGGCAACCCAAATAAGATGAACACCAGGATGATCGGGATATTTGTCTCTGGCATTTGTCAGTATAGTAACAGCACGATCAAATTCATAATTGTAGAAAGCATATACACCATCTTTAACTAGATGGTCTCCTTCATAGTAATCTTTTGAAAATAAAGTCGAAAAGAAAATAAATGTAATTATAATACAACGCACAAATGGATATAATACAAATTAAAGAGTTAAGAATAAATTAAGATTCATCCGCTTTTGGCGGATCAAAACACAAAAGGAAACTTGAAAAGAATTATGAGCCTTGTGAAGACAAAATGAGCCATCCACGTGATTCATTATTATCCGGCTTGATCTCAATACTTTTCTCCCAGGAAGCACGAGCTAATTGTTTTTCATTCATTTTCCAATATGTGATACCCATACCCTTATAGGCATCGGCGTCGTTGGGGCTCAATTCAAGAACTTCCTGATAGGCAACCAGTGATTCGTTATACATGGTTTTTTCCCGATAAAATTTTCCTAAAACACCCATAGCGCCTGAAAGCCAAGACGATGTGTTGTTGTTGACAGATAGAGCATTCTTAAATGCCTGGCGGCCCATAGTAGGATTTCCTATCCTGTTGTATTCTACTGCTAGGACATAATATGCTTGTGGCAGGAGAGTTCGAACCCCAGCATCATTCGGGCGATAGTGTAGGAGATCTTCCCATGCAGCAGCGGTTCTGCCCCATTCCTGTGCATTAAAATAACTAAGTCCTTGCATATATCGATAATCAGGGTTGTCTGGTTCAAGGTAAACGGCATCACTAAAAGAGAGTGCGGCATACACATATTTA
>CAXCBH010000119.1:0-5042 GCA_963980675.1 uncultured bacterium
CCCATCTTGTAATGTCTCCATTGAATGTGCCTTTATCATAAAAATTTTTATTACTATTCCCTCCCATATCCTTCACTCTACTCACATCCCAATCAGGCATCGTGCCAATTTTTTTTGTTGCCAATCCATATTTTGTATCTCTTTTTTTCATTTCATGGATAAGGGTAGTCAAGATACGAGCGCCAGAACAGCCCAAGGGATGCCCTAAAGCAATGGCGCCGCCATTCACATTGGTAATGTCCGGATTCATATTCAATTTCCTCATGACGCCAATAGTTTGCGCTGCAAACGCTTCATTGAGTTCAATAAGTCCGATATCTTCTAAAGTTAAATCAAAACGTTTTAATAATTTTTCAGTAGATGGAACAGGGCCATATCCCATAACTCCTGGATCTACGCCTGCAACAGCAGAGCCAACCCAGCGGGCTAAGGGTTTTAATCCAAGCTCATCAGCTTTTTCACGACTCATGAGTAAGACAGCCGCTGCACCATCATTAATTCCGCTAGAATTTCCTGCAGTAACGGTTCCATTCTTCCTAAAAATGGGTTTCAGTGATGACAATTTTTCTAAAGTAAGATCAATTGAATATTCACTATTCTCTCTTTTATACCTTGGATGTTCATCAATATCTACAATCAAAGGATCACCCTTTCTTTGGGGAACAGATATAGGACAGATTTCATTATTGAATTTTCCTTGGTTGATAGCATCAATGGCTTTTTGTTGACTCTCCAAAGCAAACTTATCCTGATCTTTTCGAGAAATTTCCAAATCATCTGCTATTTTTTCAGCTGTTTCCCCCAGGCTGACAATCGGATACATTGCATCCATTTTTGGATTTTCGAATCGCCATCCAACCGTGGAATCAAAAACGGTTCTATGTCCTAATTTTGATTGAGTGGAAGGTCGTGGCATGACCAAGGGTGCTCGGCTCATGCTTTCCACTCCACTACCAATAAAAATATCACCCTCACCAGCAATAATGGCTTTGGCTGCCTGGTTTACCGCTTCTAATCCAGACGAACAATTTCGATTTACCGTTACGCCGCCAACTTCTAATGGAAATCCAGCCAACAAGACTGCCATACGTGCAACATTTCGATTGTCTTCACCAGCCTGATTTCCGCATCCTGCATAGACATCTTCAATTAAAGCTGGATCGATCCCGGTACGTTTAATAAGTCCTTTTAGAACATCTGCAAGAAGGTCATCAGGCCGAACGGAAGATAAGGCGCCGCCTGCTCGACCAATTGGTGATCTTACTGCATCAATGATTACTACTTCTCTCATATTTTATTCATTTATCTCTGCGATGAATTTGCGCATTTTTTCAAGGAAAAGTGATGTTCTTGGGTGATGCTTCTCCATAAATAATTTGGGGTCATTTTCTTCACTATAGGCATCAAGGATTTTCTGAGCTTGATCATCCGTTTCCATATCCAGAAAACTTGTTGAAAGCCTTAAACATAAATTATTTGTATCATCACCAAATGCGCTCCCAGGAAGAGTTGCAATACTATAGTGATCCAATAAATAAGTTGAGAGTTCTTCACAGGTTGTTATTCCCATTTCCCCAAGTTTAATTGACCACTTTTTAAAAGAAGGATAAATATAAAAAGCGCCCCTAGGTTTGGGACTCGTTAGCTCCATGCTAGATAATTTCCCATGAATATAATGTGTACGGATTCCATGTATTTTTGTACACGTTTTAATATAATCATCAATATTCCGATTTCCACTATAAGCCAAAATAGCCGTGTACTGAATGGGACCCGGAACACAAGACCAGATACTCCCGGCAATGGATTGAAAGGATTGAATCAGGGATTTACCCTCATCACCTTTGGGAACAATAGCCATACCAAACCGCCAGCCACCCAGAGATAAATGCTTACTGAGTCCTCCAAAAATTATTGTTTTTTCAGGATAATATTCTGCAATGGTATGATGAGTAAAACCATCATGCGTAACAAGACTATAAATTTCATCACTGAGAATATAAATATCTTTTTCTTTTGCCCATTGTGCTACTGATTTTAATTCTTCTTCGGATGAAATATTCCCTACGGGATTACTGGGAGAATTCAGAATAAGTATTTTTGGGTTTCGCCCTGATTCAATTGCTTCTTGATAAACCGAATCTAATGTTTGGATATTAATTTGATAATCCTGGTCAGCATCTAATTCAAAGCGATGAACTGAACGTCCCGTCAAAGTAGCGATGGAACTGTAAGAAACCCATGATGGTTTGGATAAGAGTAAATCACCCTCTATAGACTGAATCATTGCATACAGCAAAGATTTACTTCCAACCCCAACAATTACTTGGGAGCCATTGAATGCTAAGCCAAGTTTACCTGAATAATAATTTGCGATTGTTTCCCGTAATTCTGGAATCCCGAGAGAAGGGAGGTAGCTCCGCTGCATGGAATTTTCCTGAAACGTACATGCTAATGCAGAATGTACGGGAAATCTGGATTCTCCAAACCCAAGATGGATGATATCCTGTCCGGATGCCCACATGGCATTAACCTTCTCATTAATAACAAGCGTTGGTGATGCTTTTGGTGAATTCATTATTGTTCAACTGACCCAGAAAAGTGGACGGAATTTATAAGGAACTACTTAAAAGTATTAAATAAAAAAGGAAGGATTTCTTTATGTCTTTCGTAATTTTATTTACAGAATTAAACTTGGGTATTATTTAGATGAAAAAAGTATTATTGGTTGGAACAGGCGATGTGGGTAAACATATTTTGGAATTTGCAGCTCGAGATGAATCCAATATTGAATGGGCCATTGGTGATGTAGAGGAAGAAAAAGCCCGTTGGGCTTGCAATAATGCTGAAATTGGTGCCGCTCATCATGGAATGCATCCGAAATTCAAACCGATTCAAGTTGATCTGTTTGATGGTGAAAAAACATCAGAATTGATCCAATCAGAAAAACCGGATGCTATAATTAATTGTACAGTACTACATACCTGGCATCTTATTCGTCAATTACCAGATGGCCTTTATTCAAAAATAAGTTCTGCTGGATTGGGAGCTTGGTTACCTTGCCAATTAGCGTTGGGGTTAAATCTTGCAAAATCGATTCAGGATTCTGGACTATCTCCCTATTATATCAATACATCACTTTCATGTTTAACGAATCCTGTTATGGGAAAGGTTGGTCTAGCACCCACCATTGGGATTGGGAATGTGGATTTAATCGCACCGGCAGTTTTAACCTATGTTGCACAACAAAAAGGTATTGATCGTTCCCGTGTTGAAACATTCCAGGTTTGTCATCACCAGCATTGGGTTTTTCCCAGGGAAGCTGGTTATCAGCCCGGCGCGCCATATTACTTAAAAATCCTTGTTGATGGAGAAGATGTGACATCAGAATTTGATACGGATCAAGTAATGTTTGAGTCAGTGAAACTCTATGCACCGGGGATTGGATTTACAACGGTTTCTGCTTCATCCACTTTGAAAAATATGAAAGCCATGTTATTTGATGAAAATTTACGAACCCATTCACCTGGGCCTAAGGGACTCCCCGGTGGTTACCCGGTGTTATTGAATAAAAGTGGGGCAGAGGTAGTGCTTCCTGACGACATCACCTTAGATGAAGCAATCAAAATGAATGAGCAATCAGGAAAGCTCGACTCCATTGAGCAAGTAAAAGCAGATGGGACAGTTATTTTTACAGATTATGCCTATGAGATCATGAAAGATGCACTTGGGTTTGACTGCAAATCTTTTCATGCGTGGGATTCGAAAGAATTGGCTTTTGAACAAATGGCCTGTTTCAGAAAATTGGCAGAAAAATATATTAACTAAAATAAATCAACATATTTTAAACCCCCACCGGTGATAAATAGTACAATCCGATCATTCGGTTTAATTACATCGAGATCCAACAATTTGGGGAGTGTTGCAACAGTTGCGCCGCCTTCCGGTGCAGAAAAGATTCCTTCATGTTTTCCAATCATTTTTACATTATCCATGAGTTCCTTATCTGAAACTGTTAATGCATACCCATTACTTTCCCGAATGGCTTTGAGGATAAGAAAATCTCCTATAGCTGCCGGAACCCGGAGGCCCAATGCAGATGTTTCAGGATTTTCAAAAAAATCAGCCGAGTCTTTTCCTTGTTCAAACGCGCGAATTATTGGAGCACACCCTTCAGATTGAACCGAGATCATTTTGGGTCGATGAGACCCAATCCAACCAAGCTTTTCCATTTCATCAAAAGCTTTCCACATGCCGACAATGCCTGTTCCGCCGCCTGTTGGATAAATTATGACATCTGGTAATTCCCAATTGAGTTGTTCGGCTAATTCATAGCCCATGGTTTTCTTCCCTTCAACACGGTAGGGCTCTTTCAATGTTGATATATCAAACCAGCCTTCTTGCTCTTTCCGCTCAGCCACAATTTTTCCGCAATCACTGATCAAGCCATCAATCATTTCTACATGTGCTCCGTATTGTTCACATTCAACTTGAAATGCTTTTGGTGTATCATTTGGCATGAAAATAAAAGCTTCTTGTCCTGCTTTTGCAGTATAAGCGGCTGTTGCCCCGCCGGCATTTCCTGCTGTTGGAATAGAAATTTTATTTAATCCAAATTCTCTTGCTTTCGAGATTGCAGCACTCATGCCACGGTCTTTAAAAGAGCCGGTTGGATTCATCGATTCATTTTTTAAAAATAAATTACTGAATCCTAACATTTTGCCCAACGAATCTGCCGGTTCAAGTGGCGTAAGCCCTTCTCCCAGTGTAGTAATATTCTCTTCATACTTCACAGGCATCATTTCTTTATAGCGCCACATATTGGGGTTTCGGTCACTGAGCATTCTCCTTTTGAGACACTCCCGGACTTTATCAAAATCATATTTTGGGAAAAGGGGGAGGGAGCAACAATCACTGAGATTGTAAATAGAATCTTTAGAATATTCAGCATTGCATTTTGAACATTCCAAATGGATGAGAGTTGTACCGGTTGGCTTCATTATGTTTACTTCTTCAGTGAATCTGGGTTAGAGTTTAAAATT
>CAXCBH010000120.1:0-5034 GCA_963980675.1 uncultured bacterium
GGACAAGAATTCGAGGCAATTCCCTTTGTACAAACGCCCCTTTCTGTAAAGAACCCGCCACTTCCTGCCAAATTCAAGATGCATCCGGCTTTCCCGAATCCTTTTAATCCAACTACCACCCTTTCTTATACTTTACCGAAAAATGGTAATGTGACAATTCGCTTATTAGATCTTCGCGGACGTGTATTAAAAACTCATCGAATGGGAAAACAAAATGCAGGACAACATTTATTTAAATTGGATGGAAGAGATCTGTCTTCAGGAAGCTATATGGCACAGGTTGAAGCGGCTGGATCCGTATTAAATCAAAAGATTACATTATTGAAATAATTGCACATCCACCTGCCACGTTGATGATCGTTTTACTTTTACCCTAATCTTACATTTATCGCCTTATCCCCTCTCATACCAAAATCTACATCAAAAGAAACTTTTTGGCCTGCCCGGAGTCCTCGACCTTTAAGATGTTCCCGTAAACCACTCACATGAACAAAATAATCTTCATTATCATCACCGGTGATAAAGCCGAATCCTTTGGAAAGATCGTATTCTTTCACTACACTCATTTTCATTATTTTTTTTCGTCGGATTTAAAATCCATAGAAACAGAATTAATGCAATACCGTAGTCCAGTTGGATCTGGACCATCGTTAAATACATGTCCTAAATGACCATCGCATTTACCGCAGGTGATTTCAATCCGTTTCATACCATAATTATTATCTTCAGTTTCTTCTACTGATTCGGGAAGGGCATCATAAAATGCAGGCCAACCACATCCGGATTTATATTTAGTCTCAGACTCAAATAATTTATTTCCACAACCAGCACAAATATACATTCCTTCTTCAAAATGCCCGTCAAATTCCCCTGTAAAGGCACGTTCTGTGCCTTTATTACGAAGAATACGGTATTCCTCTTGCGATAAAACTCGTTTCCATTCTGAATCTGTTTTTTTCATGGGATCGGTTGGCCTTCGTTGATTTGAATTTACATTATTTTTAATGAGAAATTGATCTTGAGCAAATAGGTGATATGGAAAAGAAAAAATAATTAATAAAAAGAAAATTCTCATTTTGCTCCAGTCCAAATAATGGGATAAATAGATTCTCCAAAAATACCAATATTACTCTTATAAAATATTTTTAAATCATCATTTGAAAAAGGAGCTTCTGGAATATCACCTTTTAAAGTATTACCAAAATAATTTGAGCCATATTCTATTACTGATGATTCATTTCGTACTACTCTAACCGGATGAACTCCTGCTTTAAGCGCAGCAATCATATCTGAATCTGCGTCACCATAAAATAAATCAAGTTTTAATCGTTTCATTAATCTTTGTTTCGTCGTAAACCTTTTACCATTAATCGTTTGTTTAGGAGAAAAAAATAAGTTTTTATTTACTTTAACTTCAAATACAAGGCCTTTAGTTAAAAACTCAGCAAGTATATTTCCATTAACATCGGGTCTTGCAGTAATAAAAAAAACATTATGTCCATTGAAACGAAAATAATCGATTAATTCAACTGTAGGTGTAATAAAAATGGAGTAATAACTATCGTGAGAATTAATCCAACCATAATCTGTTGGATTGCGTTTATCATCTGGTAAACTAAGGAATACATCTCGTGAAAAAAGTACCGTATCATCAATGTCAAACCCAACATTTAATATTCCATTCTGTGCAAAGACAAAAGAAAAAGCAAAAATATATAATTTGATAATTTTCATACGGAATCCAACACTCCGGAAATAACCAAAGTTCCGGGAAAGTTATCATGAACATTAGCTCTAAAATTATCAATGTGGGAAAAACCATGATCGTTGAAAAGTGAAATCCAATTTTTCTCACTCAAAAGTGTCATATGCGTTCCAAGGTCAGTTGGCCAAGTATGACTTCTTTCATGTTCCTGATAAAAATCAACACCCATGATCATTTTCCCACCGGGCTTCAACCAATTCAATTTCATATGATTGATCAACTCTCCAGGATTTTTAAAATAGTACATTACCTCCATACTATGGATGAAATCGACTTTTTCTTTAGGAAACCATTTCAAAAGATCAGAGCAAAAATATGTTCCGCCTTGATCAATGGTATTGGCTTTCCGAATCATATCCAAAGCACCATCTACTCCAATTGCTTTCTCGCATAATGGATGTTCTTTCATTTTTCTTACAACCCAACCATTACCGCAACCAGCATCAATAAAGGAAAATGGAGCTTCTTGTCCCCGTGTTAAATATGAGAGCATTTCCTTCACGGCTGCCTCATGGTTTTTCTCCATCCCTATATCTTTGCCAACGAGAGCCCATTCATTGAATATATCAGTCGCGTTTCTCATTTTGGGTCTATTAATCTCTATTTATTTGTTCAAATGTAAACATTTATGAGAGCCATATTTTATGGGTAAAAATTTTGGGGAAATGGAATTATTATACAAAATTACTTTTTAGCGATAATAATTCAGCACACCAGAAGCCGCCAAACCAATGGCGATAAAATAAAGGACTCCCGCTACTTCATCTGGGATGTTGAAATAAGAATAAATCAGCAAAACAACCGAGGCGGCAATTCCCATCCAAAAGAACATGACTCCAAACTTTTTCAAGGGCGCTACCATTAGATGTGTGTGGACCAGATTAGAAAATAGTAGAATAATAGAAATCCCAGACAGATAATAACAAAAGCCTTAAAAACATATTTTTTCATAGGTTACTCGATTAGATCTGCAACCATCAAAAGATCCATAACGGAATGCTGATCATCATAATCACAATCACCAGCCCACCATTGAAATTCATTGATGTTACTTTCGACAAGAATAGACTCAGATAATAGGGCTAAATCAATCAATGAAACGAGCCCATCACTATTCATATCTCCTTTGGGACTAATCCTTTGATATTCAAGAATAACTGTAAATCCTGCTAAGAGACATGTCACTGCCACATCTGAATGCCCTCCTAATTCTACCGGAAAAAGCTCCAGGCTAACGTCAGTTGCCCCATTGTCTACAAATGTATTATAAGCCACCTGAGCATTCTCGTAGGGCACTATATCATCACCCATCCCATGGTAAAAATAGGTTGGACTCTCCGGAACCCAATCCAGTAAGGTATTTTCTTCCAAAGATTGGCGAAAGAAATGGTCTTCATCATTTTCAAATTCTTCCAATACATCATCAAGCAATATATCCAATGGATTTTCCGGCATCAGCTCATTTATCTCACTTCCTGAATGAGTACCATCAAAAAGAGATGGCAGTGTATCAGCCCAGAATGGTTCAAAATATTCTGCAAAATCAACATCCAAGCCCTGGTAATACCATAGATGGCTTGTCAAAACATAAGGCACATAATAGGGTTGGGTATATTCTGGCTCAGAAAGAAAGTAGTCTACCATGGTCCCTGAAAGATCATAGGGACCTGCCATTGGAAAAGAAGCAGTGACGGAAAGCTCATCAGAGTAATCTATTTGGATACCTTTTTGGGATGCAAGCGTTGCATATCCGCCATCAGAATAACCAGAAAGAAATAATTGATCATTGAACTGGAACCTATCATCCCCTTCCAATTCAATTGATAATTGCTTAACACCTCTTATCATATTCACCAATCCTTGTGTATGGGAGTTAGCAATTATATAAGGATGATATTTATCTGGGTCTCCAATCCCGGTATAATCAGGAATTACAGTAATAAATCCTGATGGTGCAGTAATTAGACTTATAAAAAGGATCTCAACATTATCTGCGCTTATACCCGTGATCGAAGGTGCCTGACTATCCAGAATAACTGTGCCGTGTTGGTAGGTAAAAATAGGGAAAGCTTCTGTGGGTGAATGTGGGATAATTACAAGCCCAGCCAGGGTATCTACTGTGCCATATTCACTGTGGGACTCATAGTGTATATCATAGACCGAAATACCATAATCCGCAACAGGATCAAATCCTGCAAACCATAAAAAAATATTTACATCATCCTGGGTCATTGTGGATTGATGGGTATAATCAATTAGTTGGCCCGGTTCGGATTTCAATGATCCAGATAAGATTACGAAAAAGAAGAAAATTGGTAGATATTTTTTCAAAATATATATTAACGTACTGATTCTAACGGTTATTTTAAGTCTATTTGGATTATTGCTTCAATCAATTCAGGATCATTCGGTAATAACCCAGCATCAACGAGTCGCGGTGTTAATATGCGTAACCTGGGTTCTTTATGAAAGACTTCTCGAAAAATGGATAAGGCCTGCTCTAGATTCCCTTTACTTGCCAACGTAACAGCTGACCAATATGGCAGTTCTGGATTTTCAGGATAAAATTCAGATGCTTTTTCATACTCGACTAATGCCTTTTCAATTTCTTCCAGTTCAAGATAATGATCGCCTTTATTCGCATGTTGATAGGCTCGATGAACACGGATTAGTCGCTTTAGTTCTTTCAGTGGTTCCGCATGATCATCAACTCGAATATCCATGACTACATCTTTCCACGGGACACCTGTTGGCTCACCGGTGACAATCAACATGGCCGCAGATTGTTTTCCCCTAATGTCGCCCCCTTCTGCTTCTGCTGCTTCCAATGCAGCCATCATTTTTTCTGCCAGATCGCCATTTGATCTTTCAAACGCATTTGCCATAGACGGCCACACCGTTTCTTTTTCCATGAGATTGGCCTGGACAGAATAATTTTTTCCAATTTTGTGTCCCGCAGCATAAATACATTTTGTGCCTGTATGGGCTGCTACACTGCCTTTTACATCGATCATAGCAACCTGGCGAACAGCTTCACCTTCATCTTCCATCACTAATTTATTCAGTGCAGATTCAGCGGACATTCCCCCTTCTATAAGTTTTAACCCATCGGGACCATAGTCCACCTTTACAAAAGATTGAGTTGCCACAGCGCCCACTCCAGCTTTTGCCCATGGAACAAGGGATCCTACGGAAAACCAATGGCTTTGAACAGCTACACCCAATTCACCAGTTTTTTCGTCTAATGCAACAATGGAATATGTGTGGAC
>CAXCBH010000121.1:0-5033 GCA_963980675.1 uncultured bacterium
TTTTTTGTAACAGGAACCGATTCGCCCGTAACGATGGATTCATCAACGGTGGCACACCCTTCTTTAATAATTCCATCCGTGGGGACAGTTTCTCCTGCACGGACAATAACGATTTGGCCTACAATGAGATTTTGTACATTAATTTGAACTTCATTGTTTTCCATATTCAAAACTGTGGCTTGTTTTGCTCCAAGACTTATCAGTTTTTGGATGGCTTCGGATGATCTCCCTCGTGCCTTTGTTTCGATATATCTTCCAGTCAAATGAAAGGACATAATCATTCCTGCAAGCCCAGAAAAAGAATGAATCTCTATATAACTTTTGATGATACCTGTTGAGAGTGCAGCCAAAGATCCAAGCGCGATCAGGACATCCATATTGGGTGACAGATGGATTGCAGATTTCCATGCACTCATTAGCGTTACTCGTCCAGGAACAAAACAAACTATAGCACTCAAAATAAAAATTCCAAATTCCATTCCTTCCATAGATGGCCAAGTTTTGCCAGAAATCATGTGGATTCCCATCCAAATCATTGTGGGAGCTGTTAACATCCAAGCCCAATTCATATTATGAAATGATTCATCTAGTTTTTCATCTGTTTTTTCTTGAAGATTAATAGGTGTATTTGATTCAAGTAATTCTGCGCCGTATCCGGTTTTTTCCACTGCTGAAAGAAGATTCTCCGAATCTACAGAACCGGAAATAGTGGCTTTTTCTAAAGTAAGATTTACAATCGCTTCTTTCACGCCATTCACTTTTCGCAAAGCGTTTTCCACGGATCCAACACATCCTGCACAATGCATTCCGGTAATTTTTAATTCAATTATCTCTTTCATTAGATTTGCTTAACATTGCAATTCTGCACAATAAGTCCTTCTTTTAAAACTCTAGCATACCACCCACGCCTGTGCATGATAGTTTTAATAAACTCATTTATTTTGGTTTTACCAATATACGGAAGAACAGATAAATTTTGACAAGGATCGCATTCAAAAGAAATTTCAATTAAACTTTCCCCAATTTGGTATTGTTGATTAGGCGAAAAATGGGAATGGGGAATTCCTGTTAAAGTAAAATTCTCGCCTAAATCTCCAGGTTTTATAGGCCAACCTTCCTTATTTAATTCCTTAATAGTTTCGATTGAATAAAGCAATATTGCCATGTCTGGATTTCGACTCTTTTTAATTGTACGATAGTTATTGTAATCACCTTCTAACCCCGATTTTGAAAGTATTGCACTGATAACGGATGTTTTTGGAATTCCATGTTCATTGACTGTATTTGGTTTTACATTAATTTGAAGTAGCTTTTTCATATTTCTCTCTATAGTAAAATTTACCGAGCGATTTCTTTTAGCATCCATTCATTATACTTTGATAAGAGTTGGCGCGTTATTATTCCCACAGAGCCATTCCCGATATTTTTATTATTAATGCTCGTTACAGGAATAATTCCAGAACCACTATTGGTTAGGAAAACCTCATCAATATTGGATAGATCCATACTGTTTAAAATTTTGTACTGAATTGATACCGATGAATAATTTATAATTATTTGTCTGGTCGTTCCGGGAAGCACATCTTCTTTTCGGGTAAATAATTTTGCATCCTTCACCCAAAATAAATTACTGCGACTTCCTTCATAAAGTATGCCACTACCATCCATAAGTATAGCTTCAAAACACCCGGCATTTACTGCTGCTTTCCAGGCAGTTAAACACGCATGGTAATCGGTTGTTTTTATTTCAGGGTGTTCACGGCTTTCTTTATAGGTGATGGCAGAAACGCCATTATAAATTGAAGGATCTAAATTCAAATATGAAGTATAAACTATGAGTTTATTTGGAACAGCCAAAATACGAACTCGCTGGTTTGGATCTTGAAAATCGCGGATCACTTTTGAAAGCATATTTAAAATGTCCGATTGTGTAAACTCAATATTCAATCCAATTCGATTCGCGGAACTAAAAAGACGATCTAAATGAGGCTGCAGAAACACTGGTTTAAAATCCAATGTCCGGAATGTTTCATAAAGTCCTGATGAAAATGAAAATGTATCTGTACCGAGTTGGAGATTTTCTTCGGGAATGGATTCCCAATGGTTATTGATTAATGCTTTTATCATGGCTGGAATGAAGATGCTTTCATCAATGTTTCCATATATTCATTTTCATTGTTTGATTCAATTGTTATTCCGCCACCAACTCCCAGCGTTAGTTCTGTTCCAATTTGTGTTACTGTACGAATTGCAATATTAAAATTAAGGGTTCCGTCTGGTAAGATGTAACCGATCGTTCCCGTATAAATGCCTCGTGCTTGCAATTCTAAACCATGAATAATTTCACAAGATCGTTTTTTTGGGCAGCCAGAGATAGAACCGCCAGGAGACATTGAAAGAAGCGCTTCAACTGGATGAAGGTTCGATTTTAATTCTCCCTGAACAACACCAAACGTATGGAATACTTTTTCCAATTTTTGAATTGATTTTGATTGCAAAACTTGAACAGAACCAGTTTTACATATTTTTCCCAAATCATTTCGCAAAAGATCAATGATCATGTAAAGTTCTGCCTGTTCCTTTTCACTATTTAATAATGATTTTAGATTATAGTTATCTTCTTCTTGGCATTCCCCACGGGGAAACGTTCCCTTAATAGGCTTTGTTGTAATAATTTGATTTTCTATTTTGATAAATTGTTCCGGTGAGAGAGAATGAATCGCCCAATCATTATGTTCCATAAATACTGAATATCCAACTTGATTTTTCTCTCGAAGTTTTAGAAATAATTCTTTCGGTGATGACTTCGTTTTTGATTTCAATGAATGGGTAAAATTAATTTGATAAAAATCACCTGAACGAATATGATTTTGTATTTTATCAAAACCAGAATCATATTCTGATTTTATAAGTGTTGATTCGAATTGATCCCAATCAATATTTTTTGGTTCTTCTAATTGTATGTTTTTTTCAAAAGAATCGTATACCCTGAAATGGACTGCGGGGAAATCATTTAAGTTGTGAACAGGCACACCTAATTGCTTTACACCATATTCGTAAGAAATGAACCCAGCCAGGAATTTCCCATCATATTTTTTTACAAATTCTGTTAATATTTTGGGATGATCATCCAATGATAAAGTAAGAATGTCAATTGGATTTGAAGCAAAAATATTTAGTAAATCTGATTCAGAATTTCCTTTAAAAATAGTTGTGTATTTCATTCAAAAATTTCTTTTTACACTGTATTATAGGTAAGACAAAATAAAAGTATTTTTTTTACCTTTTTCATCCGCCTATTCTGTCATTTTTATAATTTAAAAAATTCATCAATATTTTTGATCCCATAGGGGTTAAGAATGATTCCGGATGAAATTGGACACCAAATATTGGTAGAGAATTATGCTGAATTGCCATGATTTCCCTATCATTTGTCCAAGCTGTGTTGACAAAATTGTTAGGAATAGAATCCAAAGATAGAGAATGATACCGCGCCGCTTGAAACGGAGAAGGTATTCCTTCAAACAATCCCGATTGCTGATGATGAATCAAAGATGTTTTTCCGTGAAGAATTTGCTTCGATTGTTGAATGTTCGCACCAAAGACTGATCCGATACACTGGTGACCCAAGCACACGCCTAGAATAGGTTTTTGATTCATAAATTGTTGAATGACTTGATTTGAATAACCTGAATCAGCAGGTATTCCCGGACCGGGGGAAATGATAATACCGTCAGCGTTGAGATTTGCTAAAGCAGATGAATCATCATTCTGCTTTACCAAAATATTTGCGCCCAATATTTCTAGACTTTGAACCAAGTTCCAAGTAAAGGAATCATAATTATCTATGATGAGGATCATTGAGAATCTCGTACCTTTCCATCAGCCTTCAACTGTTTATTTCGTTTCCATTCTAAAAGCCCCCATCTAAATAATAGGAATCCTGGGACACCCATAAATAAAACAGGTCCGAGCAATTCAAAATCAAATGTTGAGAAAAACCCATACAACATGAAAAGTGCAAATGGGATAAGAATTGTTCCGCACCCTATAGCACAACCAAATGTGGCCATTCGTTTTTTGTATAATTTGTGATCTAATATTTCTTCTGGCGTGTCCTTATCAATATCCAATTGAGTCGGAATATCAGACCAGTTTATATTTTTTAATTCAGTATGGATTTTAGCTAGTTCACCCAATGATGGTTTAATGTCTTCCATTTCAGAAATTGTATTGCCTGAAATGAGATATTTTATCATGATTTGATCTTCGTTGAACTCCCATACCCATTCAGGATTTTCTGATATAATCCTTCGTATATTTTCATTAAATAGAGCTCGTATCTTTGGTTCATTTTCACCCATTAAATCAAACTTTTTTGAAAAGTCTTCATCTGATACAAAATTAATATCATCTGGATCCGGCATAATGCTATCAATTAATTCGTCTGCAGGATTTGCTTCACATTTTGGGAGATCCAAGTCATCTGATTTATAATAAATAACTCTATAATGATAGACAGAATTTTTTGATTTTTTTTCAGACTTTTGTGAAACCATAATGAATGGATCTGCATCATCTTCAGTTGTGATAATCATGGAAAGACTTGTTTTTCCAAATAGCCCACCATAGAAAAATCGTGGAATTGAGTCTGGTTTCGGTTCTTTTGGTGGGAGTCCATCTAACCGCCTGAAATAATTATTATATTTAATATAATAATCACGTACTCGTTTTTGGTAGACCAGCCACGAAAATAGGAATAACCCTTTTTGCGGTGGAAAGGTACGGTTCAAAACACCAAGATCCTTAGCAATCCCTTCTAACCGAGCATAAACTTCCAAGTCTCTTTTCTTTAATTGATCCTGAGCCCAAATAATCAAAATAATTCCCAGGATTGGAAAATGTATCATCGTGATAAAAAGAATTACAAAGGTAAAGGGGCCGAATATTGGATCAGTCATTATTATTTATTAGTATAAAATTAAATATGGTTTGATTTTACACATATGTTCATATGTATTCCGAATTGAATT
>CAXCBH010000122.1:0-5025 GCA_963980675.1 uncultured bacterium
TGTGTGATGGAGTTCATAAGGCAACGAAGTTAATTCGTCTTTACAGGTAAAAAAAGGGAGAGAAGCGTTTGATTATTTAACAAAAAGACCCACAAATAATGCGATTGTAATTATTTCTAGAGCCTGACATCCAAACCTTCGTGCTCTAGGAGGATCATTTTTTTATCCAGTCCACCACCATAGCCTCCTAATGTCCCATCAGAAGCTAGAATTCTATGACAGGGTATAAATATTGCAATTGGATTGTTGGCATTGGCCGATCCAGCAGCTCGGGATGCTTTTGCATTTCCTGCCCTGCGGGCAATTTCTTGATATGAAACTGTTTTTCCATAAGGGATTTTTGCTACTTCCAGCAATGCTTTTTTATAAAATGGCGGCATCTGTAAATCAAGGGGTACAGAGAATGTTGTCCTGGTTTCATCGAAATATTCACGAAGTTGTTTCAGGGCATTTTTAAGATTAGGAGATTGATTATTAATGGGTGTTTCTATCTCTTTATAATCTACATCATTGGCAAGATGGATGCGATAAACACCTTTAGAATTTGTTCGGACTCCGAGAGTACCGATGGGTGTTTCTATGGTAGCAAATTCATTCATTGAGATTTACAAGTACTGCTCCGAAAATAACAAGTCCACCTCCAAATATAGCGAGAATGGACAACTTTTCATCCAGGAAAATCCACCCTAGAATGGAAGCCATAACCGGTGGAAAAAAAGCAATATATGAAATCTGGGACATGGAAATATGAGGAAAAAGCCAAAAATAAATATACCAGGCAATGAGAGAGCCAAAAATAGTTAGATAGGCCAAAGCAAAAATATTGAAATTGTTCCAGACCATTTTCTGGTCTGATTCGAATACGAAAGAAATAATTAGTAATGTTATTCCAGCTATGAGTTGACTCACTGCATTGAGATGGAGGGATGTAACCGCATTTGAATATCTTTTCAGGTAAACGTTTGGATAACCCGCTATTATCACGGCTATTACGACCATAAAAATACCAATAACAACCTGATCTCCTTTAAAATTCAAACCTTCCTTTAAAATTAACAATGCTCCGATCGTTCCAAGGAAAAGACTAATAATTTTCTTTTTTGTGAGAACTTCATCAGGGAGCATGAAATATGAAAAAACAGCAACGCAAAGCGGAAATCCTGCCCAAATAAGAGCTGATAAACTTGAGTAAATAAATTGGGTTGCCCAATAAGTTAGACCATAACAGATAGTCAGATTCAAAAGCCCAAATTGTACATAAAGTTGCAACGGTAAAGCCTTGAAAGATGGAAAATTTCTTTTATATAAAATAATACCCCAGAGAATTATACTACCGAAGAAAAATCGAAAACCAGAGCCAAAGAATGGTGGCGTTCCACCTATTAGACTTTTTTTCAATATAATCCAGGTGGTACCCCAAATAAAGCACAGGATTGCATAATTGATTAATACTTTTGGTTTCATTAAAAAAAACGCCTCGTCCTTTTTAAAAACTCAGGATACGAGGCGATTTAAAATATTGTTTAATGTTAAATATTTTGCCTTAATTATCGGATCCCATTTTGATAACCACAGGGCTAGCAACAAAAATACTGGAATAGGTGCCAATAATCACGCCAACAATCATGGCAAAGGCGAAAGTATGAATCACTTCTCCCCCTACTATAAATAACACCAAGACAACGAATAATGTGGTGAGAGATGTAATGATGGTTCGGCTCATTGATTGATTGATACTTTCATTGATTACGGATGAAAGAGTCGCATTTTTCAATCCTTTTACATTTTCACGAACTCGATCAAAGATAACAATTGTATCGTTTAAAGAATAACCCACGATAGTTAGAAATGCTGCTATTACTGCAAGAGATACTTCAAAGTCCAATAAAGAGAAAATACCCAATGTAATCAATATATCATGGGTCAGGGCTGCAATGGCACCCACAGCATATTTGAATTCGAATCGAATGGAAATATAGATCAGGATCAATGCCAAGGTGCTAAAGATAGCCATGATGGCATCACCGCTCAATTCAGCACCGATCTTAGGTCCAACTTTATCAATGGAAAGAATAAATTTTGACCTATCATCAGGAACCAGTGACGGAAATGCTTCTGCCATTTTTTCTACAAATTTATGGGCAAATTGTTCCGGCTCATCATCTATGCTTGGGAGACGAACTGCCACATTAGACTCATTCCCAAAATGTTTGATCTCAGCTTTGCTGAAATCAAATGTTTGTCCATCAATGTTTACCTGATTTAAAGCAGAACGGACTTCATCAATATCCACCGGATCAGTGTAATTCACCGCAATCATGGTTCCACCTTTGAAATCGATACTTAATTTGGGTCCACCTTTCATAACAATGGACGCGACTCCTACCACAATCAACAAGGCAGATAAAAGTCCGCCCAAACCGGTTTTACTCATAAAATCAATATGTGTCTCTTGAATAATTCTCATGTTAAATACTCAATGTTGTGAGCCCTCTACGGGATGTATATGCATTAAAAATAGTTCGTGTAACAAACACTGCGGTGAACATGGAGATCAAAATTCCCCAGAATAGCACTGTGGCAAATCCTTTAATAGGACCTGTGCCAAACTGATAAAGAACCAGGGATGCGATTAGGGTTGTAACATTTGCATCAATGATGGTTGTCAACGCTCGGTCATAGCCAGCATCAATGGCAGCTTTGGGTGTTTTACCTTTACGCAGTTCTTCACGAATACGTTCAAAAATAATGACGTTTGCATCTATTGACATTCCAACAGTAAGGATGAGCCCAGCTATACCTGGTAGAGTTAAAGTTGCCTGAAGTGATGCCAGCACAGCTAGAACAAGAAGAATATTCCAAATGAGTGCAAAATCAGCCACAATTCCCGCCATCTTGTAATACACAAGCATGAAAATGAGAACTAATACCAATCCGAAAATTATAGCCTGTGTCCCTTGCGCAATAGAATCAGCTCCAAGGCTCGGGCCTACAATTCTTTCTTCAATGATATTCACTGGAGCAGGGAGTGCGCCGGCACGTAAAATAATAGCAAGATCCTTTGCTTCATTCATGCTTCCAAAACCTTCAATCTGGGTTCGCCCACCGGCTATTTTTTCACGGATAGATGGTGCCATGTGGACCTTTTTGTCCAAAACGATTGCAATTCGCTGACCTACATTTGCACCTGTAACGCGAGCCCATGTTTTAGAACCATCACTATTCGTAGAAAGAGATACAATGGCTTGACCTGCAGATCCGCTACCAATTGTACCGAGATCAGCGCGAGCTTTATCCACGACCCCACCAGTGAGTTCCGGTGTTTTTTCTAAATAATAAAGGCGATAGAACTTTTCAGGAACAGTTGTTCCGGTGAGTGTTTGGGCGTCATTGCTGAAAGCAAATTGTCCATTAGCACTTTTCAGTATAGACTGAACTTCCTGTTTCTCTAATAATTTTTTAATAGCATAAATATTCTTATCCTGAACGCCCATATCACCGCTTAGTGCAGCCAGTAAACCGGAGAAAGGTGTATCCGCAAAAATGTTTGCACCTGCATTATCCGCTGTGTCACCGGGCGTTGGTTCCGTTTCTCCAAAAAGTTCAGATACAGTTTTTGTTCCATCATCCTCTTCGGGTGAATCAGGCTGCTTTTCTTCAGTTTTAGGTTGTCCACCTGTAGCCAATTCTTGCAATTCAGCTTCATCGGTTGTTTCTTTGAGAACATCGTCTAATTGAGCAATTATTTCATTGGTCACAGCTGCATTTTTTACAAGATAAAACTCAAGGAGTGCCGTACTTTGGAGTAATGCCCGTGCTCTCTCAGAATCTTGGATACCAGCCAATTCAACTACAATGCGATGTTTGCCTTGTTTCTGGATGGTAGGTTCTGACACACCGAATTGATCTACTCGGTTCTGGAGAATTTCCAACACGCGATTGATGGCATCGTCCGCCTCTTCTTTTAGGGCCAACATAATATCATCTAGAGAAGCGCCGTATTGGTGATAATAGCGGGAGAGTTTGATACCATCCGCTTTTACATCTTGTTCAAATACCGTAAAGAAATCCACATCCGGAGAAGTTGATTTTTCTTTGGCAGTTGCCAAAATACCTTTAAGCCGGTCATCTTTCATAGAAGCGAGATTTTCCATCAAAGTAGGAATATCTGCTTCCAAAACGATGTACATACCACCTTTTAGGTCAAGGCCCTGACGGATGATTCGAGATTCAATTTGTTCAGGATCCCCGGAAGTACGGAGTTCTTCTTTCTCATCGGCTGTCATGTTCTGGTATTGCCAGGTAGGCTTGAGGGCAAAAATTGCCCAAGCAAGAATGACACCAATAATTAGATATCTAGGAGTAAGATTGCTTTGCATTAAAAAATTGAATTGTAAGGTTAAAAAAGCCGGTGAATATACCCTTTGGATTCTAACTTGGGCAAGGGTGGCGGTGGGATTTATATATTTTTATTAACTTTTAAATTACATTGAGTTTTTTACCAACTTTTGTGAACGCAGTTACTGCCTTATCAAGATGATCTTTTTCCATAGCGGCAGAAATCTGTAAACGGATCCGTGCTTGGCCTTTTGGGACTACAGGAAAATAAAAACCAATCACATAAATACCTTCATTTAACATTTCAGCCGCCATGTTTTGGGCTAAAACTGCATCATATAACATGATGGGGACAATGGGATGAATTCCATCTAAAATATCAAAACCTGTCTCGGACATTTTTGTTCTGAAGTAATTAGTATTTTCTTCTAATTTATCTCGGAGTTCTGTGTTGGATGACACCATATCAAACACTTTGGAACCTGCGGCAACAATGGCTGGTGCCATTGTATTCGAAAATAAATAGGGGCGAGATCGTTGCCGTAATAAATTTATAATCTCTTGTCGTCCTGTTGTAAATCCTCCTGAAGCACCACCTAATGCTTTCCCAAGGGTAGAAGTCCAAACATCAATTTTGTCCATGACGTCACAATGTTCTGCAGAACCGCGACCGGTTTTTCCTATAAA
>CAXCBH010000123.1:0-4988 GCA_963980675.1 uncultured bacterium
AGACATTGGTAGCTATCTCCTGATTCAATCCGAGCCAATCTGTAATAATTGCTGAATAAATTTGTCGATAGTCAAATTGTAAATTCAAATTTCCATTATTATCCAATTGATCTAGCTGTGGGTTATTCCCGAATACTCCACCGTTTATACCACCACCAAAGGCTAGAATAGGGGCAGATGTGCCATGATCAGTCCCTAAGGAAGCATTCTCATAGGCCCTGCGTCCAAATTCACTTGTTGTAATGACCAATACTTTGTCTAATAGCCCAAGCGCATCCATTTCCATTAGAAATACAGATAGTGAATTTGATAAATCGGAAAGTAATGTAGTATGTGTACCTGTATAGGAAGGTGAAGAACCTACCTGATCAATATGTGTATCGTATCCATTTTGATTTAGCCGGTAAAATGGTGTCTCTAATCCACCTGCAATTAGCCGAGCAGTTATTTCAAATTGCTGCCCAATAATGGTATCTGGGTAGGTAAGGACTGTATTGGGTGCATTATTTGCAGCTTCATTAATTATTTGGGAATATGCATAAGACATATAATCCATTTCTCTTAAAAATGCTAATTCATCGCCACCATAAGTATCGGGAATTTCTTCATCTTGTTCATTCACATAGTTTCCTGTGATGATTGCATGCATTGTATCAGGGTCATAAAGGTAAAGAGCTGTATTCGACTCCGCTGTTTTGAACTCAATCAAGTTGGCACTATTAAATTGAATACCAAGGGGATATTCAGGACTATTCTCAGGAAAACCTGGGTATTCCAATTCTAATAAACGACCGATCCATCCAGTTATAAGTTCCTCATCCTCACTCGATCCTGTGTCCCAAATATCTGATGATCGAAAATGTGATAAATTCCCATTTGGGTATCCAACACCTTGAATTATGCTCATCTTCGAATTTTCATAAAAAGGAAGCAAAGATTCCAGTGCGGGGTGGAGTGCAAGCGTATTTGTTAATTGTATTGATTGATCGGCTGGAATTGCCAACTGTGGCCTTAATTGATAATACATGGGGTCTTGATAAGGAATTATGGTATTTAATCCATCATTACCACCGTTCAGTTTAATAAAAACGACAATTCTATCTGTCTCAATATTTGACTGTTTGAATAAAAAGCGTTTGGGAGTACCAAATAAGGATTTTGGTTTTGTTGCACCTAACGCCGTAATAGCTAATGATGATTTCAGAAAATTTCGTCTTTTCATGATAATTGAAACTCCGGTAGCCTCATCATATATTGGAGCATATCCTTCATTCGATTCCATTGGGCATTATAGGGAGGGAGGTTCAAGTTCCAGTCATAAGGTTCCGCACCATTTAAAAGAATATCTAACAATCGTTGCTCTAACGAATCTGTTAAAGAAAGTCCGAAGAAGGCCAGCCCTAATTTTCGTACCACTTGTTCACACGCCCACCCATCTTCATTAGAATTATATAGCGATTGAGCAATTGAACTCACGTTTATATAGGAGCCATAATTACCAATAGGACTCTCACCAGTAATGAGAGAACAAAGAATTACTTTTCTAAATGGAAATGTATTTGAATTGATCCAGGAATGATACCCTAACCATCCACTCACATCAGGTGGCTCAAACATTTGCATTCCCAAGGCAAATTGAATATCAGAAAAAAACCTATTAGGAAAATTTTGATTTTCCATATTGAGTCGTTTAATTGTTCCTGTTATCATTTGATTTGGATTAGAAATATTAGCACCCCAAAAAGTAGAATCATGGAAATGGTCACTATTGAATAAGAATTCTAAAGCAGGTTTAATTTCATAATTATTGGACCTTAATATTTCCGCCATTTCTGAAACGAAAGATTCATCAATAAGGTCGTATACAAACCACTTATAAAGTCTGTTACAAATATGAATAGCGCATTGATCTTGTTCAAGAATAATATTTATGATATCATCGCCTGTCCATGGACCTGTTTGCCCTAAAAATGTTTTATCTTCAAAATCGTGCCAATCAGTCCACCAATTTCCCCAACCTTCCATCGTATCAAAATCATAATTTGTTTGGACACCATTGGTTACGTATCCTGTAAATGCCTTTGAAGCAGCGACAACATCATTTTGGCTATAGTTGTTAACTCCTAGGGAAAATAGCTCCATCAATTCACGAGCAAAATTTTCATTAGGTGCTTGCTTTCTACTGCCAGAAGTATCCAGCCAAATCATCATTGCAGGGCCAAATGTAACTTGCCGGAGTAGATCTTTAAAATTTCCAAGTCCGTGTAATCGCAATATTTTATGTTGCTGATACATGGCTTGCGGGTATAGTACCTTAGAAACACCAGTTGCAAAATAATGATGCCAAAAAAGGGTTAATGTTTCGGTGATATTCATATTTTCATTCATCATTAATTCGCTCCACCACCGTCGAAAAGAATGAATCCGATTCCTATATGATTGAAAAATGGCATCTATCTCCGCACTAGATAGTGAGCCCCAATTCGGGAGTTCTTCATTAACCCAATCTCCAGGCTGTTCTGGCAATTCCTGAGTTTCTAGCAGTGTGTTTACACTTGAGCTAAGCCCTGATGAAAAACAAGATTGTATTTCATCATAAGTTGGACCAGTCATTGTGCGACTCAATAAATGTCTTGCAGAGCTCACAGTCCATTCTATATCTGTATCATTATTAATTTTTAATGTAGGTTGGGTTGATTGTGGTAAATCATTAACAGTGAGAGAGTAATCAACAGATGGATTATCTTTTAGATATTTATAAATAACTTTAGCTACGCGAGGTGTGGGCCAATGGGGATTGAGTCGATCAAGGTCAGGACGATGTGATTTCTTTCCTTTGAAGAAGGTCCTTCTGGAGATTTTTGAATTAGGCATACGATAGAAGTATAAGACTAATTATATTTATACACAATTATAAGAAACTATGTTGCTAAAATAAACTGTTGAATCAGATTATTGGCGCTAATCGGAATCTTATGTCCTGTTGATAAGATATGAAGATTAATATTGTAGCCCAAATTTCGAAATAATATTAAAGATTTTTCACTCTCACCAGAATGAATGATTTCATCCTTATCGCCATGAATTAATAAAACCTTTGTACCCTTACTCTCAAGGGTAGCATCTATTTTAAAACGTTTTTTATACTTTATAAATCCAGCAATCGGTATGGCGCCACCAATGGAAAAAGGTTGCCTAATCAACCATTCCATAGCCAGACAGGCACCTTGGGAAAATCCTAATAGAAAGATCTCATCATACTTAAATCCTTGATCAACCAAATCCTTAATTAATAAATTCATAATTTTAAAGGAGTCTTTATATTTCCAACCAGTTTCATCATTTCCATCAAACCAGGTAAAACCGCTTTTATCTGATTTATAGGGAGCTTGAGGGATTACCCATTTTGTATCAGGTAACCGCAAAGATTTAGCCACTGGTTCCATGGAAGAGATATCTCCAGTCCAGCCATGGATAGCAATGACTACTTTTCGGGGTGAGTCAGATGTTGAAAAAGTATTTAAAATCACTTATTGGTATTCAACGCAGCAACAATCATCTACAAGTGCTGCTTCGGAAAAATCCGTTCCATCCATTTTAAATCGAATGCATTTACCAACATCAACAGCAACATCAATTTCTGCAAGCCCTGCGATATCAGTGAACGTGACTTCTTTATAAAGGTAACCATCCAATAATCCACCGCCACATTCAGTGCAACTGGAATCGGAATTACGACCACCACAATTAATAATAAAGATTAACAAAAAAATTGATATTAAAATTCGGTTCATATTTATTCCTCGGTTAGTGTCATGAGCCCGGTTTCCGGGTGCTCTCAAATTCATCCATTCTTTGTTGAAAATCTTTCAGGTTCTTGGCTTGCAACAGATGGCTTATTTTAATGTTTTCTTTCAACGTAACGGTTGGTCTCTCCCCGTAATCGTGACCGGGATAGATTCTTGTATTTCCATCCATCGTCAAAATCTTATTATGCACAGAATCATAGAGAGCGGCAATATCACTTTTTGCTGAGATGACCCGTCCTGTTCGGCCAACGAACAATGTGTCACCGGTAAATAAAATCGAATCCAAGTGGTAACAGATTGAATCATAATAATGGCCCGGTGTATGAAGCGCAATGAAGGACATTTCACCAACCTTGAAAGTCTGGTTATGTTTTAAAGGCTGAAAATTAATACTATCCGGATATTTTTTTGTTTCCGGATGGCCCAAAATGATCATCTTTGGATAAGCTTCCACAATCTGATCCAAATAAGTGATATGGTCGCCATGAGTGTGAGTCAGAAGCATGGCCCAAGGTTGATTATGAATCAATGGAGAGATTCGATTAAATTTTATTGCAGCATCCACGATCAATTGAGCGCCGGTTCTGCTACACGTAACCACGTAAGTAAAATTTTTATCAAATCCACCCAAAAGGGAACGAATTGAAAAATCGGTCGTTGGAATCATGAATTATTGCATAATGATATGTTAAAATTCTGTAATTTTCAGGTGTCGAACATAACACTATTGAGTCATAAATTTATTGATCAGTTTTAAAGGGGACTTCAAACATGCAAAAAAGACAACTGGCATGGTATCTCATTTTTGGTGGATTGGCGATTATTCTATTGTCATTTGTCACCACAATATTATCATTCATTGGAAATCACCCTCTTTTGGGATTAGCTTTAATCGCTATTGGGGCAGGTACATTTCTATTAGTTTTTGAATCGCAAGATTCATGATAAGCTTATTTTCATTTTCTTATTTAACTATTTAATCATCAAAGGATACAACACTATGAAACATGGAATATTTCCGTTAATCATTCTTATCTCAATCGGATGCGGAACGGATACAAAACGTCCAAATGTCACCACATTATCAACGTTTAAAGATTCAACCAGTTACGCTCTGGGTGCAGATCTTGGTACTAACCTAAAACAACAAAAAGTTGAAATTGACTTTGACTTTTTTAT
>CAXCBH010000124.1:0-4948 GCA_963980675.1 uncultured bacterium
AGAATTGTAAAGCAATTCTACGTCTGTTTCCATCTCCATAGAAGGCAATTAAGAAAAATGATGGTATGAGCATAACTTCAAAGAATATATAAAATTCAATTAGATTTGTAGCCAAAACGGTTCCAAGCATTCCAAATGCTGGCGCATAAGAGCCCATGTATAAAAATAATTCCTGACCGGCAATATGCCGACTGGCAATATTATTCATTTCAAGATTTAGAAAGGTTCGAAGCCGGGATGATTCCCGTTCATTGATTGCCAATTCAATGCCATTTTTAAAAAAGCCTTCCCGCATATTCGGCAGATCTGCTTCAAGAGATAATAACCCGTCCTTCCGTGCCTTTTGCGCTTTTTCCACGATTTCGTTAATGATGCCTACATAATCGTAGACTTCCCCTTTAAAAACATTTTTCAGGATATTGAATATATTCTTAACCGCTTTCAGAGGGAGATTCACCATGGTTGCTGCAAGTGTTCCACCCACTACAATAAGAATGGAATTGAAACTAAAGAACCAAAATAGTTTACCACCGCTTTGCAAAATACCAATGATGATGATAGTGATGCCCGCGAATAAACCAATCAGGGTTCCAAGGTCTGTTGTACTTTTATTACTATTCATATTTTATTAATTTAAGAATAATTGTGTCTCGGTAAAGTTAAGACTTTACCCATAAAGTGAATCAATCTTTTTTCTTAGTTCGGGAAAGGGATTGGCTCCCTTTATACAATCTATCGTGTTCTTCCTCGGTTAGACTATCAAATCCTTCGCGATTAATCTTGTCTAAGATGTGGTCAATTTCCCGTTCAATTTCTTGGTGTTGGGTTACTTTCTTTTCTTCATGTTTAATTTTGTATTCCAAAGTTCTCTTGCGAATAGTAAACCAAAGATCGTTAAATCGTAAAGGACGCTTCAGCATTAAATATCCAATTACCATGCCCGAGAGATGGGTAAGATGGCTGATCTGTGATACATTATCAAAAGATGACATAAATGCTATAACGCCTATCCCGATTACAAACCAAAGTGATTTGATTGGAATAATGCCGTAAAGATAAACTGTGCGATTTGGATAGGTGAGCCCATAGGCTAGAAGGACACCATATACGGCTCCGCTTGCACCCACAATAGGGGTCATGGAGTTGAGTCCAAAAATCATGGTCACAAGTCCGGCACCAACACCGGTGACGAAATAAAATTTCAGGAAATGTTCTTTGCCCCAAAGTCGTTCCAATTCACTGCCGAACATCCATAGGACAAACATATTTATCAGTACATGCCAAATACCTCCATGGAAAAATAAATATGTGAAGGGTTGCCAAAGCATAAATTCTGACCAAACCAGTTTTGGTACAAGACCAAATAGTGGAAAGAACATTCCTTCTGTCCTAGCGATGGTTTGAAGTAAAAAGATCCCAAAATTAACAGAAACCAATATTTTAATTGCATCGGTAAAAAGCGCGGGTTTATACGAAAACTGGCCAGGGTCTGATTGAAATTGAAATCTCATGAACTTTCAAATATACGTAATTCATTTTTTCGAAAATAGTTCCAAAAATTTAATAACGGAGACACCATGCTCATTGGAGCTTCCGGCACAAAAAGCTGAGGTAATTTTGCATATTGTACATCCAATTCTGGATGGCAAAATAAATGATAAGTTGTATTAACAAACAAATCTCTGGGAAAACGTCCTTTAATTTGGGGAAATCCACATTGGTTAAACACATCTCGAATTATAGTGGCACAATTATTAGATACTATACTAAAATCTTTATATTTCTCAGGTTCTTTTGGATTTAAGGGAGTATTCAGAATGATATCCAAACTCTGTGTTAAGGCGGCCATCATTTTTTCTGTATCTAATCCAAATATACGAATTCGATGAATGGTCCGCATAAAGTTTCGGCCGAATTTATCATAAAACACACGACCATCTTCCAAAATTTCGAACAAACCATTATTGGGTGATGGGGCAAATTCTCCTAAGGCCGGACGATAAAAATATTCTTCTTTTTCCATTATTTCATTTTCATTCATTAAATGTGAAAAATTGAAAATAGACCCATTCACATTGACCGCCGTATGCCCCAAATAAGATACAAAATATTTTGTGAGACGCTCGTTATAATATAGGTCCACAAAGGGTTCGGTTGAACTTGACTCAACCGGCCAAATAATGATTATGGGTTCGTTATTTTCATAATCATGTTGCTTTAATTCTCGTGCATGCACCTTTTCTCCGGACCAATGTGCAAGGTATCCATTCCATATAATTCTATCTTCAAAATGGCGGTCACCGCTTTCATCCAATATGAAAGAGGCATGATTTACCTGTGTTAAAATGCCAGTCACCATAGTCTAATCTGCTAGAATCTTTTTCGCTACTTCCATGGATTTGATTTTGGAAAGACCATCAAAATGATACCGAAGGGATGTCCATAAATAATCGCCAATAATCTTTCGATCTGTAGATGTCACTTCGTCTGTGGGGAGATTTTCAATATCTTCAGCCAGTAAACTAGCAAGAATTAATCCACTATTTGGGCCAGCATTGGGATCATTTAACGTAAGTCCGGGAAATTCCCGATTATCTAAATTGGGCTGGAATCCAAGGTGTGTCAAAAGCGCGCACTCGTAAAACCAGAATAATATATTGGGGTCAGCTTTGGATTCATTGAATGCTCGTAAAGTAGCTACGAGTGCTTTAAATAAGCCAGGATGTGGATCTTCATCTAATAAAGTTTTTTCTGTTATTTCTAATAGAGCCACTGATAATGTTATGGAACGAAGATTGTTTAATATTTTTGGCCATGATTCCCGGAAGTTGACCTTTGATAACACCTGCAGTTCCCGATTGGGCTTATTATAGTAAATTATATCCACATAACTCAATGGTTGAAATTGTGCAGACTTGGGGGATTTCCTGGAACGGGCACCTTTAATGATAAGACTTATCTTCCCTTGATATTCAGAAAAGCAGCGAGCAATGATAGATGTATCACCATAAGGAAAAGATTTTAATACTATGGCAGGTGTGTGGACAATCATAAATGTTGAATCACTGGGTTTATATTTCTTAATCTAACCAAGATTATAGCTGTATAATTTTTTTAGAATAAACCGCAATTATTCCGGTAGTTAGTACTTCTCAATTAAAAGATTCACCTTAATATGCTTTTGCGTAAATCACCTCGTGCTTCGCAGATTTTCCGGAATAAACACAGGTTAATCCTTCGGGGTTTTCTGACGTTGGAATACAACGAATTGTGGCTTTAATATCTTCTTTCACCCTTGCTTCCGTTTCATCGGTCCCATCCCAGCCACAGCGAACAAACCCTCCTTCTTTAATGACTTTTTTCAACTCATCATAGGTCGAAACTTTATGTGTATTCTCTTGCTGAAATGTTAATGCTTGCTGGAAAAGTCCTTTCTGTATTTCATTTAATAAATCGGGAATTTGAGCTACAGCTTCATCTGTGGATAAAAATGACTTATCTCCTGTATCCCGCCGAGCCACAACCATATTCCCATTCTCTACGTCTCTCGGACCTACTTCTAGCCGAAGTGGAACACCTTTCATTTCCCATTCGTTGAATTTGAACCCCGGGGAATTATCTGTCCAATCCTGGTGAACTCTAACGCCGGCACTTTCTAATAATTCAACAATTGGTGCGAGATAATCTTTCACCATTTTTTCCTGTTCTTCATTACGAAATATAGGAATAATAACAACCTGGATAGGTGCAATTTGTGGCGGTAGGCGGAGGCCTTTTTCATCACCATGTGTCAAGATAACAGCCCCCACAAGCCGTGTGCTAACGCCCCAACTGGTAGCCCAGACTAACTCTTCTTTATTTTCTTTGGTTTGAAAGGTAACATCAAAGGCCTTTGCAAAATTCTGGCCAAGGTTATGGGATGTGCCGGCTTGCAGCGCCCGCTTATCTCCCATCATGGCTTCAATACAATATGTTTTATCTGCGCCGGCAAATTTCTCCGATTCCGTTTTCAGCCCTGTGAGTACGGGTATAGCTAAATAATCCTCAGCCAATTGGCGGTAGAGTTCTAGGATATCCAGAGTTTCTTTTTGAGCTTCTTCTGGTGTAGCGTGTGCTGTATGCCCTTCCTGCCATAAAAATTCTGATGTCCGGAGAAATAACCGCGTCCTCATCTCCCACCGAACCACATTGGCCCATTGATTAATCAATATAGGAAGATCTCGGTAGGATTGAATCCATTTCTTATACATGGACCAGATCACTGTTTCGGATGTGGGGCGAACAATAATCTCTTCTTCCAACTTAGAATCTGGATCCACTATAATTCCCTTCTCATCGTCAGCTTTGAGACGTGTATGGGTTACTATCGCACATTCCTTAGCAAATCCTTCCACGTGTTGTGCTTCCTTTGCCAAAAATGATTTTGGAATAAAGATGGGGAAATATGCATTCACATGACCCGTGGCTTTAATCATTTTATCGAATGATTCTTTGATATTATCCCAAAGTTGAAAGCCATAAGGTTTAATAACCATGGTTCCCTTCACAGGACCATGATCAGCCAAGTCTGCCCGCTTTACAACTTGATTGTACCATGCGGAAAAATCTGTATCTCTGTTTGGTAATCCTTTGCTCATAATAAAACGTATGTCTCAATTATATAGACAGGAAAATTACGGCACAGGTCAAGGGGCTCCAAAGATGATAAACACTTTTTTCGAGTCACCGCAACAATCCTTAATGGGGATTGGGCTTACATTACTCGGGATCCCAGCTTATTTATATTGGAAGAAAAATTAGTTATTCGTCAGTCTGAACAACAAATCTGTATGGGGCAGATTTGTAACCATGCCTGCACTACAACAAACATGAGATGATGGATAATATTTTCTCATGCATTTAATCTATAATACAAAATAACCCTAAGAGACATATCCATTAAGCCAAC
>CAXCBH010000125.1:0-4911 GCA_963980675.1 uncultured bacterium
TAGTTAGGATGTCATCATCCTGATGTTTATAACCCATAGTTAACATTAATCGATTCTGGAGAAGTTTCAATTTATCAGAAACAGAAAATTCACGTTTATTTTTCACAAGATATGGGTTGGCCAGAGAATTGTATTGGGGACCAACCTGTGAATATTCCACCGCAAGGTAATTCCCATAAAAGTTTGTGACAGCTCGACCACGATATGCTAAGGAAGGCATAGACAAAACTGCATCCATGAGATCAACAGTTGCACTGTCTCCAAAGGCGTTAATATCGATGGGGACCAAAGGCGCCATATTAGGATTAATGATCAGGATTTTTTCATAATCAGCTGGATCTGGAAAATTAGATAGGTCAAAACTTGAAAGTTTGTTATCTACTGAGTCATCGATCATAGTGTCCAATTGAGCCAACGTTAAGGGTCCACCCCAAATATTATTATTGGTCATGCTGAATGCCAATTCGCCATCTAACCTGAGTCGTTTATTAAACAGAGAGATGCCAAGGTCAGTTCCGATAACAAGGTTATCTTTGGGACCATCACCAGCCCAGTTTTTTCCCTCGAGAAAATGGGCCTTTGTTCCTAGATCACTTATAGTATATACCACTCCGGAATCAAGCCCGGAAACGAATCCAGTAGCATCAGGAGAGTAGACAATTTCCGCATTGTTAAGCTCCTGGGTAACACTGTTTGTATCATCTCGGGCTTTCATAAAATTGAGTCCCCACTGGATTTTTTCTCCACGACCTAAAGCCAATCTACCCGCCATCACATTTTGCTTGAACGTGTACCCATTTCTGCTTAATGAAAGAAATTTGGTCCCATCATCATCCGTATCAATACTATATGAATAGGCCTTTTCCAGATTACCTTCAATCGCACGATTAATTTCCCCTTGAACAAAATGGAGGTTAAACCAACTCCATTTAAAATTTGTATTCAACCCCCGGATCCGCTTCCCATTCATTGTAAAGTGGGACAAGCGTGGATTTGAATCACCTACATTAATGGTAGCATAATCTTTTAGGGCAATTTCAAACCCTAATACATTTCGAGGTTGATAAAGTGCTTGCTCCTGAGTGGTGATTTTCACATTGGTTTTAAACTTCATCCACTCATAAGCAGAACCTTTAAAATTGACCATCACTTGACTAATGTTTAGTGTTTGATCATCAATTTGATCCATACTACTACTGGACCTTATACGACCAGAATATTTCAGGGTGGGTTCACGCAAGGTTGTTGTAAATGACCAAGTTTTCGGACCTCCTCCACCAATGAAAATTTGAATCTGGTGAAGACCGGGATCTAATTGATCCAAAAGACACGTCACCATATCTTCATCCATATAAGCTAAGTCTGAAATATCTTCACCATCCAACAAAAGTTGAATATTATTCGGGTTAATGCCTTTCATTCCAAAGGTTGATATTGCAATTAAAACATCATGGCCGGAGATCTCTGAGTTAGGTTCAGGGCTCATGATCAATACATCGGACTGAGATAAAAGAATGCTCGAAAATAAGGCCAGAGAAATAATTTGTTTTTTCATTATAGTTATTTTTCTATTGGAATCGAATAATGATTTCTTTGATATTCCCATCTTCATCTTCAACTTCGAAACGTAATTCTTGTGTTGGTATTTCAACATCCGCATCTTCAAATCCTGCCAGGTCATCGGTGGTTGTTTCGTGAACTTCCAGTGAACCTTCTGGTGTTGAAACAGCTGTTTCTCCATTTTCAACTTCTGTGGATTCTCCAGTGATAGTATTTGTCACCTCTATCAATCCTTCTATCAATGTAAATGAATCTCCTATCCCGGGTTGAGAGTCGATGGTCAGTTCTGTGCCTTTTACCGAAGCAACGGATGTAGGCGTGGCAATTCTGAATTCATTCCCTTTTTGTGGAGATATACTTGCAGCAATTTTTCCATATTTAATATCCAAAGATTTATTGATTTGAGTGCCTAATCGTTTCCCAGATACGATCAAATCAGAATTACCCAGCATTTTTACAACTGATTTATCATCAAGATACATGATTGCTACATATCCATTTTTTCCAGTTAATATTTTATCTTTATCTTTAAGTGGGGTTCCCGGTTTTAAGGGTTGTTTAACAGAATTGGCTTCCTCTATAAAAGAGACCTTTCCATTTACTTTAATCGCAAGGGCAATCTTGGATGAAGCTGATGAAATCGAATATATAGATAAACAAAGAATAAGAATTTGTTTCATTCTGAAACCTCCACAGAAATGATTTCCATAGGACGATAGGTTTCATTTCCATTTTCGTCTTCTGTTGGAATACCCATAGACAGCAAAGCCTGGGCCACAGAAACATCAATAGTCTCACCGTTCAAGGTAATGTTTCCATTGGCACTCATACCCGCTGCTTGTCCACCAGCCTCAAAGATTCGGTCTGCTAAATCGTCACCAATTAAAGACCACAGAACTATGCCTGCTGGAGTGGTATCATCCGCTCCCGTATCATCGCTTTCTGAAGATGAAAAATCTTTTACCTTAAAAGACATTATATCGCTCAAAATCTGCTCCGAACCAGAAGTGGTTGTTAAATCTTTACGAACCTGCCAAACATAGACTTTTCCAGCTTCAAGATCTCCACTATCTGTAGGATATTGGAATGTGGTCACACCAAACCCAACAGGTTCAAATCCCAAGGATTGATCCAATGGTAATCGGGTCACCGATTCAATAGCCTGATCCATAGATGAATGTTCCTGTGATTTGAATTCAGCCACACGGATAAAATATTCACACCCGCTCTCCCCTGTCATCGGATCAATATAATTACATGGGTCGGATTCCCACTGTAAAACGGGATAGGATGTGTACACTTCGTTAATGGTTGTATCAGATAAAATACCCCCAGGGGAAACTAGTTGAAGTGAAGCGGGATTAGAAATATTTAAAACATCTTCCTTGACAATTTGCTCACCATTTTCAGAAGTTGCTACAACCCGAAACGTATAAACTCCATCAGGTAATTGCCCAGTTTGGACAATGGCACTGAACATTTGCTCAGCCTGCTCCATATCAAGTTGTTCAGTTATATCAAGGTACAGTGCAACTGGATTGCCCTGATCATCAAAAATCTGATCAGTAGTTAAATTCAAATCCATATTAGATAAATGTATCGGAGCAGACAGAATAAGAGGTTGGGTTGTTTCAACTTTAACTAATGTTTCGGAATAAACACCCAAGGCATCTGAATCAATGATTATTTCAAATTCAATATCCACACCAATCGAATCCGGAGCACCAGATTCTCGACTCAATTCAGATATAAAAATGGGCATATTGGATTCACCTGTATTAATGTCTACCATGCTTAAATAATAGGTGACATAAGGTGTCCAATGCACTTCAAATTCGATTTGGGGAAACGCAAATGACACCCAGCTAAGGAAAATACATACTTGATTAGAGATTTTTGATTTTTGCATTTTATTTTTCTCTATGGTGGTTTTTCTTAATTTGTTAACAGAATAATCAAGTAGAACCTAATACTAGAAATGTTTAAAATCAGTAAAGGATATTATCCGTAAATATTCGTAAAAAAAAGCCACTGGTATCCAGTGGCTATCTGATTTAACAGAATTTTGAACCTGTCTTGGTGGGCGATGAGAGATTCGAACTCCCGACACCTGCGGTGTAAACGCAGTGCTCTAACCAACTGAGCTAATCGCCCTTGCTTTTAGCCTATAAAATTAAATATTACTATTTGGATTTATTAGATTTTTTTCTTGTTTTTAAAACACCTGCTAAAGCCACTTTAAGTACATCATTAATCTCTTTTGCAAAGTGAAACGTTAAATCTTTTGCCACGTGTTTAGGGACATCTTCAAGATCTTTTCGGTTATGATCTGGCAAGACCACTTCTTTAATCCCTGAACGGTGGGCTGCAGTTACTTTCTCCTTTACACCTCCAATGGGAAGTACATTTCCACGTAAGGTGATCTCACCTGTCATGGCTACTTTTTCCTTTACCGGAATTCCAGACAAAAGTGAAACAAGAGACGTAACCATACTCACACCAGCAGATGGCCCATCTTTCGGGATGGCTCCAGCTGGAACATGGATATGAATATCCGTATTTTCATTGAAATCCGGATCAAGCCCAAATTCTTCGGCATGGGAACGAACAAAAGTTAATCCTGCAGTGGCAGATTCCTTCATCACATCACCGAGTTGCCCTGTGAGTGTCAATCGCCCTTTTCCTTTCATTTTAGTTGATTCTATAAACAGGATATCTCCGCCAGCAGCTGTCCATGCCAATCCCGTAACAACACCCGGTTTGGTGGTACGCTCTGCTAGTTCGGAATGAAATCGGGGCGCACCAAGATATTCACCTACTTTTGCTTTGGTAATCTTTGTCTTTTTTGTTTCTTCTTCCACCAATTCTCTGGCTACTTTTCGTAAAACATTTGCAATTTCACGCTCCAGATTACGAACACCTGCTTCACGAGTATATGAGCGGATCAATTCTTTTACAGATCCAGCATCAAAAGTGACTTGTTCTTTCGTGAGACCATTTTCTTTAACTTGTTTTGGAAGAATATGACGTTTGGCGATCTGACCTTTTTCGTCTTCAATATAACCGGTAAACTCAAGAATTTCCATTCTATCTCTAAGAGCAGGTGGTATGGCATCCTGATAGTTTGCAGTAGAAATAAACATGACATTGCTCAGGTCAAAATCTACCTCCAGATAGTGATCACTGAAGGAATGGTTCTGTTCAGGGTCCAACACTTCCAATAACGCAGAAGATGGATCTCCACGAAAATCTGCACCAAGTTTATCAATTTCATCCAACATGAAAACCGGATTATTTGTCCCAGCTTTTTTGATACTTTGGATGATTCTTCCGGGTAAAGCACCAATATAG